>JBEIGR010000094.1:0-12883 GCA_040381795.1 Verrucomicrobiaceae bacterium
CGACGACAAGCTCCACGCTCTCAAAGAAGGCATCACGAGCGAAGACACCTTCCACGACTGCACCCTGCACGTCGAGTTCATGCTCCCCTTCATGCCCGAGGCACGCGGCCAGGGCCGCGGAAACAGCGGCCTGTATTTACAAGGCCGCTACGAGGTGCAGATGCTCGATAGCTTTGCGCTCGAAGGCAAAGACAACGAATGCGGCGGACTCTACAAGATCGCCTCGCCACGGGTTAACATGTGCCTGCCCCCGCTCACTTGGCAGACCTACGACGTGGACTTCACTGCCGCGAAGTATGACGAAACCGGCCAGAAGCTCGTGAACGCCAAAATCACCGTGAAACACAACGGTGTGCTCATTCACGAAAACCAGGATCTCCCCGGCCCCACGGCATCGGCTCCTCGAAAGGAAGACGACACCCCAGGCCCCGTGTACCTACAAAACCACGGCAATCCCGTCCGCTACCGGAACATCTGGATGGTGCGGAAGTAGGTGCAGAGCCTCACGCTGGCTGGCGCACATGCGCCCAGGCATGGACATGCGGATCACCGCGGAAGTAGAAGATCGAGTTGGGGCCTTCGATCTGCCACACGTCCCACACGCCGTCCTTGCCCACGTCCTGATCTTTGAAGAAGGCCATGTGCAGGTTGTCGAAACCGCCTGCTTCGATGTAGCTCGCGGCTTCTTTGGCATCGTGCTCGCGGAAAGGTTTGAGCAAATCGCCGATCACCTGGCGGACGAGGTCTTTTTGGTCGGCGGCGAGGTCGGCCATTCGGATGCCTTCGAGGCCGGATTCCTTGCCGGTGAGCTCCACGGTGCGGTTACCGCGTTCCTGACGCGATTGGCCGAGCAATGCGGCCTCCCGCTGCTTGCCATCGAGAGCGGCGAAGACCTCGTTCGCCCGTTTCGCCTGATACCAGTAGGCATTGCCGGCATGGTCCGGCTTCTCGTTGAAGCTGCCGGCGGCATGACCATAGAAAATCGGACCGCCAAAAGCCGCGCCCTTCTCGCTATCGCCATCGCAGCGGCGCGTGCAGTGACGGCCTGTGAGCACAAACTCAAACTGCCCCGTGCCCGGCTCGCCAAACAAAGCGATCGAGGCACTTGGAAAGCCGCCGTCGCCCTTGTTGTCGTGATCGAACTGGCGCCACACCTCGGTCTTGTATTCATCGCTGTGCAGCTTGTCGAAAATCTCCCGCACCATGGCCTGCTGGTCGGCATTGAGCACATCACGGATGGGCTGCTTCACGATGTGCCAGTTGTTATCCACCTTCTGGCGACGCGGATCACTCCACGGCAGGCAGATGGAGGCTTTCTGCTTCTCATCGAGCGTTTTGTAGAGTTGCGTCACCAGCGTCTCCGAAGGCAGCGAGGCCGCCGAAGTGCTTTCAGCAAAGGCGGAGCCCATCAACCCCGCCGCAGCCGCCTGGGCACTACGGGTGAGAAAATCACGACGGGAGACAGACGACGGTTGGAGAAGGTTGGGCGTGTTCATGGCGCGGTTGTATCAAACAACGCCATTCACGGGAAGTTCTTTTGTCGGCGGCTTTCTGCCGCCACGCCTCACTTCTCCTTCTCCCACACCGTTTGCATCAGATCACCGAGGCGCTGGCGGGTCTTGAGGACGGCTTCGGCGCTGGGGAGTTCGTCGGGGTTGGTGAGCCAGAGAGTTTGTGTCTCGAATAGGGCGGCCTGCACGAGCTGGAGGAGCGGGCGCTGGCGCATCTTTTCGCTGATGCGGTCAAAGCGGTCGCGCATGAGCTGGAGGGTGGTGGGGGAACCGATGCAGAGGAGGCGGGCATCGGTGCCGGGGAGGTCGGCGATGAGGGTGGAGGAGACTTCGAGCAGGCGCAGCCAAAGGCCGGTGTCGATCAGAAGGGCGAGATCCTCGTCTTGCATCTCGCGGAGGAGGCGCTGGAGCTCTTGATGGCCTTTGGCGATCTCCTGCTGGAGTTCCTTCCACTGCTCCATTTCGGCCATTTTGCCCTGGGCCATCAGGCGAGGCATGATTTTCTCGCCGAGGCCGAGGGTGCGGCAGTAGTTCACCATCTCTTGATTGGTGTTTCGATACTGCTGCGAATCACCGGCTTGCCAGATGATGTAGCTTTCGGCGATCAAACTACCCAGCACGAGGGCCGAGCGAGAGCGGTCCGTCGAGGGTGTGGGCGGCGGCGGGCGAAAAAGCAGGCGCCAGCGGGCTTTCGCGGCCTTGCCGAGCACGTCGAGGAACTCGGCGGGCGTCTGATCCATCACGCCAATGATCGGCGAGACGACCAAACCCGGCTCGGGGGGCGCTGGTTGCCCGCAAACCATCCTGCCGCAGGCGATCAGGCTGATCGCAGCAAAAAGGAGGCGCTGGCGGGGAATCATGGTTGGCTGGGCTTCGACGGGGAGAAGCCCACTATTACTCAACTGTCACGCTTTTCGCCAAGTTTCTCGGCTTATCCACATCGCAGCCGCGGGCGACGGCGGTGTAGTAGCTGAGCAATTGCAGCGGGATGACGTTCAGGATCGGCGTGAGGTAGCTGGGGCAGTCCGGGACGTAAATCACATCCTGGGTGAGCCTTTCGAGTTCCGTACGGCCTTCGGTGGTCACGGCGATGACCGGGCCTTTGCGGGCGAGGACCTCCTCGATGTTGCTCACGTTCTTATCGAAAACGGCATCACCGGGGGCGATGAACACACTCGGCATGTCCGGCTTCACCAAAGCGATCACGCCGTGCTTCAGTTCGGCACTCGGATGGCCGCTGGCGTAGATGTAGCTGATCTCCTTCATCTTCAGCGCCCCTTCGAGAGCCACGGGATAGTTTGCCTGGCGGCCCATGAAGAGCATGCCCTCGGCGTGGCAGTGCTTTTCGGCGATGGCTTTGATTTTGTCCGCCTGCTTCAAAATGGCCACGATCTTGTCCGGCAAGGCTTCGAGCTGATCGATCATCTCCAAACCATCCACGCTGGAAAGATGATGGATGCGGCCGAGCAGCAGGCTCAGCAGCGTGAGGATCGTGACCTGCGAAGTGAAGGTCTTCGTGGCCGCCACGCCGATTTCGGGGCCGGCGTGGATGTAAACGCCGCCATCGCTCTCGCGGGCGATGGTGCTGCCCACGGTGTTCACGATGCCGAGGCAGTGAATGCCCTTGCGCTGGCCTTCCCGCATCGCGGCGAGCGTATCGATCGTCTCGCCGCTCTGGCTCATCACGAATTGCAGCGTGTTCTTGTTCGTCGGCACGTTGCGATAGCGGAACTCGCTGGCGATTTCGACCTCCGTGGGCACGCGGGCGAGTGTTTCGATCAGGTACTCGCCCACCATCGCCGCATGATACGCCGTGCCGCAGCCGGCGAGGATGATGCGATCAATCTGAGCCAGTTCACGCGAGGTCATGTTCAGGCCACCGAGCACGGCGGTGCATTCATCGCGGGAAAGGCGGCCACGCATCGCGTTGCGGAGCGAGTTGGGCTGCTCGTAGATTTCCTTGAGCATGAAGTGCGGAAAATCGCCCTTCTCCGCCTCGTCGGCGCTGAATTCCACACGGCTCACCTTCACCTCGGCAGGCGTGCCTTGATGGGACTGCACATCGTAGCTGTCCTTCGTGATCGTGACGATGTCGTAGTCGTTCAGGTAAACGACATCGCGGGTGTGATTCACCACCGCCGCCACGTCGCTGGCCAGGAAGTGCTCGTTTTTACCGAGACCGATGATCAAAGGGCTGCCGAGTCGGGCGCCAACGATCACGCCGGGCAGGTCCGCATGCATCACGGCGATACCGTAAGTGCCCTTCACGCGGGCGAGAGCGGCCTTCACCGCATTCACGAGGCGTAGCGTGCCGTCTTTCTCCGTCGATTCGTCAAAGTAAGTGCCCACCAGATGTGAGAGCACCTCCGTGTCCGTCTGCGAGACGAAGACATGGCCCTTCGCGGTCAGCTGATCCCGCAGCGATTGGTAGTTCTCGATCACGCCATTGTGCACGAGAACCAGTTTGCCGCCCTGATCGGGGTGCGGGTGAGCATTTTCATCGGTCGCCGGACCGTGCGTGGCCCAGCGGGTGTGGGAGATGCCCACGGTTCCTTCCGGCTTTGCCTCCTCGACCGCGAGGCGCAGGTTGTCGATACGCCCGGCCTTCTTCACCGTGTGCAGACCGCCCGTGCCGCAAAGCGCCATGCCCGCCGAATCATATCCGCGATATTCCAATCGACGAAGACCATCCAGAAGGATAGAGCTGGCCTGACGAGTTCCGATGTATCCGACGATTCCGCACAGAGAGGTCTTTGGGGGTGAAATGAATAGGGGGGGCCGAAAATCTACGGTCCATGTTGGAACCGCGCCAGTGAATCATGCCTTATGGAAGCATTTGAATCGTCCGCTTTAGGCTGGAATAGAACTTTCTCATGTCTCCCATCCTCATCATCGGCCAAGGTCTCGCTGGCACGGCGCTGGCTTGGCGGCTGCATGAGCGTGGTGTGCCCTTTGTGATCGTGGATCGTGATGAGGCCGTCACCTGCTCGAAAGTGGCCGCCGGACTCATCACGCCGGTTACCGGTATGCGCCTGAAGGTGAGCTGGCGGTTTGAGGTGTTTTATCCCGAGGCGCTGCGCTTCTACCGGCGACTTGGGAGGCATTTGGGCACACGTTTCTTCTTTCCGCGAGGTTATGTGCGCCTGCTCAAAAACGAGCAGGAACGACAAAAATGGCCAAAACGCCTTCGCGAATCCGAGGTAGGGCCGTTTGTGCATTCGCAGGCTCCGCAGCTCGATCCCGCCGTGGTCACGAGTCCTCACGAAGGCTTTCGGCAGCGCCACGCGGCCTGGCTGGATACCGTGACCTACCTCGAGGCTAGCCGATGCTGCTTCGGCGGGGCCTTTCAAATCGGCGATATTCTGCCCGGCGATGTCCGTGACGATGCCGAAGGCGTCACATGGAACGGCCAGCGCTTCTCGCATGCCGTGTGGGCGCAGGGCTGGCAGGCGGCGAAGCATCCGCTCCTCGCCTGGGTACCTTTTCAAAATGCACTCGGCACCATTTTGACCGCGAAGGCCGATCTCCAAGGCGAGCGCCGCATCCTCAACCGTGGCTGCTGGCTCATCCCGCGGGCCGACGGCACCCTGCGAGCTGGCTCCACCTACGAGTGGACCTTTCCTCATCCACCCACGCCTTCGGCCGCGATGGCCGCCGATCTCGAAACGAAGCTTCGCGACTTCCTCGTCGTGCCCGTCGAGGTCCTCGACAGCCAAAGCGCCGTCCGCCCCATCATCAAAAGCCGTCATGCCCTGCTCGGAGCGCATCCCAGCCATCCACGCGTCGTCTTTTTCAACGGCCTCGGCTCCAAAGGCTCGCTCCGAGCCCCGTGGCTGGCAAAGCACCTCGTCGAGCATCTCCTCGACGGCACGCCGCTCGATCCCGAGTTCGATTTGCAGGCAAATGATCCGTGAGGTCATGCGGGTCGTTTTTCTCGCGGTGTGCATCCAATTGAAAAAGCTCCGCGTATCGGCAGGCAGTGCCATTTCACGCTCCACCCTATGCTCAGCGATTTTCTCCAGGACCAAGCTACTCTTTACGTCTCGGGTTTGATGACCCCGGAGGAGCGGGCGAACTTTGATGTCGTGATCGATTATCACGAGGAACTGCGAGAGTGCGTCCTCGGCATGGCCGATGTCGGCACGAGCCTCATCACCGCCGTCTCCCCGGTCTCGCTCCCTCCTCCAGCTACCCTCAAAGGCCGTGTCGCGGCCCAGATCGCCGCCCGGGCGATGGAGTTCAGCCCTGAGGGCCGCGTGCTTTGTGATCCCGAGGGCCGCGTTCAGTGGGTGAATGATGCCTTCACGGCCATGTGCGGCCAAAGCCTCAGCGAGCTGCGTGGGAAAAAGCCCGGCCCCTTCCTCCAAGGTCGCGAGACCGATCCTGCGTCCATCGACCGCATGCGCCGCGCCGTCCATCAGTGCCGCCCATGCACCGAGACGCTGCTGAACTACCACAAAAATGGCGATGCCTACTGGGTGCAGGTTTCCATCGCCCCCATCCTCGATGATCGCGGCGAGCTGCTTTGGTTCGTGGCCCGTGAGCGTGAGATGAAAAACCACGCCGCTTCTCGAAACTGACGGCTCAACTTGGCCGTCATGCGTTTCGAGCGTCTGCAATCCATCGCCTCCAGCGTCGTCAAAGGCACGCTCGCCTCGCTCCCACCCGTCATCCGCGATGTGGCCGCAGCCTGCACCATCGAGTTCGCTGAGATGAATGCTCTCCTGAGCATCGAGCCATACCTAGATCCTGATCTTCTCGGCCTTTTCGAGGGAAACGCCCGCTGCGATCCCACTCCCGCCGCGCCTGACGAGATGCCCCGCATCCGACTCTTCCTCGACAACCTCTGGCTCGATTGCGATGGCCATCTCGAAACCTACCGCGACGAAGTCCGCATCACCCTCCTCCACGAGTTGGGCCACTACCTCGGCCTCGATGAGGACCAAGTCGCCGCCCTCGGTCTTGCGTGAAACGTGAGTTCGTAGCAGAAAACGTTCGTTTTCCTCATCGGATCGCCACATCCTCCACGGCGTGCTGACGCCCGCCGCTACGCCACCCATGTGAAGCCCTACCGCGTAGCGTAAAACGTCAGTTTTCCGAAAACGAACGTCAAACTCCCACCTCCTCACTCCTCCGGCGGCTGGCCCTCGATCACCGTCGTATCCGCCAGCAGATCATGCACACAGCGGTTGTCTTCGCGGAAGATGAAGCAGGGATCAATGATGCCATAAAAGGGCACCACCTGCCCAATGATGCCGTTCACGAAGGAGCGAAGCAAAAAGCCCTTCACGAATCCCGGCTTCTGTCCGTCGGGAAAGGTCACGATGCGGATGCCGAGCCACTTTTTGCCCAGGGTCTGCCCGCGGGTCGTCAGCAGTACAATGTTCCAAATCGTCAGACCAAGGAAGGCGAGGCCTGCGAGCACAAAGCAGGCAATCGCCGCCGCAGGCACCTCCTTCGAGCCGGACTCCTCCATTTGGATCATCAAAAAAATGGCGATGCCAGCAGGCACGCCGATGCCGATGATGCCTGTCAGGCCATCGAGCAGGCTCGCCCCGAATCGCGAGCCACGCGAGGCCGGCGTCAGCCCGGGCAGATTCGAAAGCACCTGGGATTGCGGCGCGGCATACGGATTCACGCTGATCATGGGTGGCGGCATCGAAGCCGAGGGCGCTGGGGCGGCGGCGAACTTCGATCCCACGGGCTGCCAGTCCGTCATGCCCTCGGTCCAGCAAAGGTCACCACTCTGAAAACGGCCCGTGGCGAGGCCCGAATGAATTTCTTCCTCAGTAAAAGTGCCGGCCTGCTGGCCGCCGCGTGCGATGTGGTAAGTCATATGCCCAAAATAGCCCACGCAAGACCCGCCCATCAACAGCCTTTTACTTCCAGCACCGCCCGCACCATCTTTTCTTCCTCTGCCATGCGCCGTTTTTCCCTTCCCTCCCTCCTCGCCTTGCTCAGCCTCGTGCTCGTCGCCTGTGAAAAACAGCCCGCCGAGGTCGATTTCAGCGATCCGAATGTCGAAATGACCGATGAGGGCAAAACCGCCCGCTACAAAACCAGCCCCTACACCGGCCTCATCCGCCGCAAGCACTCGAATCAGAAGGTCGCTGGCGAGTATCCCTATGTGAACGGCAAGATGCACGGCGTCATGAAGGAGTGGTGGGAGAGCGGCCAACCATCCGCCGAGACGAACTTCGCCAACGGCCAGCGTCATGGCCTCAACCGATACTGGGACATGAAGGGCAAGCTCACCAAAGAGCAAACCTACGACCACGACAAATCCGTCAGCGAAAAATACTTCTGATCTCCGCCCCATGTCCTCCATCATCGCCCTACTCGTCATCGCCCTCGTCTCGCTCCTCGCGGTGCGGGTGGGCTCCACGGCGCTGATGATGACTGGGCTCAGCTGGGATACCGCCAGCTTCCAGTCCTACTCCGCGTTTTTCGGTGTGGGCTTCACCACGAAAGAGGCGGAGATGGTCGTGAATCATCCCGTGCGCCGCCGCATCATCCGCGATCTCATTCTCGCCGGAAACGTGGGCCTCACCTCCGCCCTCGCCACCTTCATCGTCACGCTTTTGCAGAGCAGCTCCGATGGCGATGTCTTCAAAATGCTCGCGTGGCTGCTCGGCGGTCTCGCGGCGCTCTATTTCTTCTCGCGGCTCGGCTGGGTACAGCGGGTGCTCGATTACATCATCCGGCATGCGCTGGAGCGTGCCGGCCTCGTCCGCGCCCTCGATTACGAGCTGCTGCTGCGCATCCAGCATGGCTACGTCGTCTCCGAGATCGAGGTGCTGCCGGATACCTACCTCGCCGGCCGCACGCTGCGGGATGCACGCCCGTGGGATCGCGGCGTCGTCATCCTCGCCATCAAACGCGATGGCGAGACCCATCCCGGCATCCCCAGCCGCGATGATCTCATCCAGTCTGGCGATGTCCTCACCGCCTACGGCAAAGAAAGCCATCTCCAGGCCATGACGCAGCCCGTCACCGCCTGAGCTACCACGCGAACAAATCACCTCGCTTCCCGCGTTTCCCTCTCATGCCCAAAAAGCTCCTCCTCCTCGCTCTCGCTCCGATCTCCCTCTTCGCCGCCGAACCACCCGTTCCGGCCAAAATCGAGTTTAACCGCGATGTACGCCCAATTTTGAGCGACAACTGCTTCTACTGCCACGGCAACGACCCAAAGCACCGCGAGGCCGATCTCCGCCTCGACCTCCGCGATGAGGCCGTGAAGGCCAAGGCCTTTATTCCCGGCAAAGCCAGCGACAGCGAACTCGTCTCCCGCATCCTCACCGATGACGAGGACGACCTCATGCCGCCGCCGGATTCGCACAAGAAGCTCACCGAGCGTCAAAAGAGCATCCTGAAAAAATGGATCGAGCAAGGCGCCGCCTACCAGCAGCACTGGGCCTATGAAAAGCCCGTCAAAGCGGCCATCCCCGCCGGAGTGAATCCCATCGACCACCTCGTGCAGAAGCGCCTCGCCGAGATCGGCCTCAAACCTTCGCCGAAGGCAGATGCCCGCACCTTGATGCGCCGCCTCTCCTTCGACCTCACCGGGCTGCCGCCGCAGAAATCAGAAATCACCAATCTGAAATCTGAAATCGACAGCTTGCTGGCTTCCCCCCACTTCGGCGAGCGCATGGCCATCCAGTGGCTCGATCAGGTCCGTTTCGCCGACACCATCGGCTATCACAGTGACAATCCACACAACGTCTGGCCTTATCGCGACTACGTCATCCAGTCGTTCAATAAGAACAAACCCTTCGACCGCTTCACCATCGAGCAAATCGCCGGAGACTTGATGCCAGATGCCAATCAGGAAACCCGCGTCGCCTCTGCCTTCAACCGGCTCATCCTCAGCACCGAAGAAGGCGGCGCTCAGGCGAAGGACTACGAGCAGCGCATGCTCACCGACCGCGTCCGCGCCATCGGCAATGCCTGGATGGGCCAGACCACCGGCTGTGCGCAGTGTCACGATCACAAATTCGATCCCATCACCACACGCGACTTTTACACCCTCGGCGCCTTCTTTGCCGACATTAAAGAACCGCTCATCGGCCGCCGTGAGGCCGGTATGATGGTCCTCGATGCCGAAGGCGAAAAGAAGCAGGCTAACATCGCCCAGCGCCTCGCTGCCTTGCAGGCCGACTTTGCCAAGCCACGGCCCGAACTCGCCACCGCTCAGGCCGCGTGGGAGGCAAAGGCCCTCGAAGCCACCGCCGCCAGCGGCCTGTGGCAGCCTTTAAAACCACTCAGCGCTGCCTCGGCGAAAAAGAACGTCACCCTGAAAGCCGACAAAGACGGCATCGTGCGAGGAGTGATCGACAAAAAACGTGAGGAACGAAAGCAAAACGACGGCACCGAGACCTACACGATCACCACCAAGCTCCCGAAAGGCACCACCGGCATCCGCCTCGATGCCTTGAAGGAAAAGTCACCCGGCATCGGTCTCGCCTCGAATGGCAACTTTGCCCTCACCGAGATCGCTTTGACCATCGGGCGCAAAAACAAGCAGGAGAAGCTCCCCATCGCCCACGCCAGCGCCACTTTTGAGCAGCGAAACTTCCCCGCGAAGAACACCATCGACGGCATCGCCGATCAAAAGCTCAACGGCTGGGCCGTGCTCGGTGCCAGCGGCGCGGATCAGTCGCTCTACCTCGAACTCGCTCAGCCCCATGCCGACCCGGAAGCCGTCGTCACCTTCACGCTGAGCTTTGCGCATGACGGCAACCACGAGATCGCCAACCTGCGTCTCAACTCCACCACCGCCGCCGCGCCCATCCGCTCCCCGGCCATCGCCTTACCCGCCAAGGAGATCGCCGACATCCTCAAAGCGCCTGCCGACAAACGCAACGCGGCGCAGAAGCAGAAGCTCGTCGATGCCTACAAGCAGATCGCGCCCGAACTCGCCGCTCTGCGCACCCAGCTTTCCACCACTGAGAAAGAAAAAGCTGACTTCGAGGCCGCCGCGCCCAAATGCATCGTCTCCGTCAGCGACACCAACAAACGCACCGTGCGCATCCTCCCGCGCGGCGATTGGATGAACGAGAGCGGCGAAGTCGTGAAGGCCTCACTGCCCAGCTACCTGCCGAAACCGAAGATCGAAGGCCGTGACCTCACTCGGCTCGACCTCGCCCAGTGGCTTGTTTCCAAAGAGAACCCGCTCACCGCCCGCAACGTCATGAATCGCCTGTGGAAGCAGTTCTTCGGCACCGGCCTCAGCAAGGTGCTCGACGACCTCGGCGCTCAAGGCGAGCCGCCCGTGAACCCTGCGCTGCTCGACTGGCTCGCCTGCGAGTTCATGGACAGCGGCTGGGACCTCCAGCACATGATCCGCCTCATCGTCACCAGCCACACCTACCAGCAGGTCAGCACCTCCACGAAGGAACTCACCGCCGCCGATCCCTACAACCGCGAATGCGCCCGCCAGAGCGCCTTCCGACTCGATGCCGAGCTCGTGCGCGACAACGCTCTCGCTATTTCCGGCCTGCTCGTGCCGAAAATCGGCGGCCCGAGCGTGAAGCCCTACCAGCCCGCCAAATACTGGGAGAACCTCAACTTCCCCACCCGCGAATGGCAGAACGACAGCGGCGAGAGTCTGTATCGTCGCGGCATGTACACTTGGTGGCAGCGCAGCTTCACGCATCCCTCCATGCTCGCCTTCGACGCCCCCAGCCGCGAAGAATGCACCGCTGAGCGCAACCGCTCCAATATCCCGCAGCAGGCTTTGGTGCTCCTCAACGATCCCTCCTACGTCGAAGCCGCCCGCGCCTTCGCCGCCCGCATCCTTCAAACCGAAGGCGATACCCCCAAACGCATCACCTGGGCCTTCCAACAAGCCTTGCAGCGCCAACCCACCGCCGACGAGATGAAGACACTTTCGTCTCTCTTCGCCAAACACCTCGCCGATTACCAAAAGGACGCCGCAGCCGCCGAAGCCCTGCTCCAAACCGGCGCCGCACCTGTCGCCGCCACTTTGAACAAACCCGAACTCGCCGCCTGGACCCACATCGCCCGCGTCTTGCTGAACCTCCACGAAACGGTCACGCGGAGCTAAGTCTCACTCCCTCTCCCCGCGAGAGGCCTCCAATCGCATCTTGGCCTTGTTGCGGGGAGAGGGCTGGGGTGAGGGGCGTCCCTGCCTTCCCATCCTTCACGGCTTCAGCAGATCCACCTGCTTGCCGCTCGATTCAATGGTCGCCTGCATCTTGGTGAAGCTCCACGGGCCGCCGCCCTTCTTCGTGCCTACCGTGTGAATGCTCGCCGAGCCTTTCGGGCCGGAAACCGGCACGGCCACATCGGCGGTGCCATCGCCGTTGTTGATCTTGATGCTGCCGGAAACCACCCAGCCCATCGTGATCGGCTCACCAAGCTCCACGCGCATCACTTCCGACTCCTGCGCCGCCTTGAGCGACATCTGGCACGCATCCGCCCCCTTCAGGAACGACATCACGAGCCACAAAATCCCCACCATCAGCGCAAGCACGCCCATCACCGCGATGGCGCAGCCGCCGCAGCCAAACGCTACGCCCTTGCCCACCGCGGCCGCGTGCTCTTTTTGAATGTTCGTCGGATCACCAAAGGGAAGCGGAGGTGGCTGCGTGCTCATGGCCTCAGCATGAAGCCAACCTCCCCAAACTTCAACGGCCCAAATAGCGCCTCAAATCCCCCGCGTAGCCCGCCAGCTCCAGAAACGCCCGTCCGATCACCTCGCCACGCGCATCCAGCACATCGCAGGCACCTTCCCAATAGGGCAGCCCCGTGATCGACCCGCCCTGTTCCTGATCCTGTGCCACGGGCCGCAGCTCGAAAACGCTGCCCTCGCTCTCGATGCGCACACGGTTCGGATACTGCGCGCCGCTGTGCGGGCTTTTCCAGGTGGCGAGCGCCTTCCAATCGAAAGCCGCCTTCTTCAAAGCTCCGTCCTTGGCGATCCACGTCAGCGTCGAGGCCGCGTCCGTGCCGCCATCCGTGCGCCGCATGCGATACACCATGATCTCGCGACCATCCTTCAGTTGGATCGCCGCCCAGTCCCAGCCCGCCTGGCCCGCATCGAGCTGCGAGCTGCTGAACTCGTGATCCATCCATGCCTCGCCGTTCACGCGATGCTCCTGCGCACCGACCTTCACGCTGCCCGTCGCCTTCAGCCGAGGAAACGTCAGGTAATGGCTCGCCGCGCTTTCATTCGCGCCTTTTCGCGAAACGCCATCCTCACCGAAGATCACCAGCGGCTTCAGCGCCTCCAACTCCAGCTTCAACACCGCCTCCGCCTTCACCGTCGCGGCCACGGAGATGCGATTCGTCGCTTCATCGAGCTTCAGCGACCAGTTCGCATTCCGCACATCGAGTGTCGTCGTCGAGGA
>JBEIGR010000095.1:0-12754 GCA_040381795.1 Verrucomicrobiaceae bacterium
CGGCTTCCTCCTCGGCCACGCGGGTGTCGTCAGCATCCCCGAGAGCCTGCCGATGATCGAATACATCCAGCACCTCTTCCAATTCACCGCCGACGAAAGCTGCGGCAAATGCTTCCCCTGCCGCCTCGGCAGCACCCGCGGAAAGGAACTCATCGCCAAAGCCCGCGGCGACAGCAGCTACAAGATCGACCGCGAACTCATCACCGACCTCCTCGACACCATGGAGCAAACGTCGCTTTGTGCTCTAGGCGGCGGCGTTCCGCTGCCGATCAAGAATGCGCTGCAGCATTTCGAGGCGGAGCTGAGCGGGTATTTCAAAGCGTAGCTTCGACTGGCAGTCGAAGTTCAAGGGAGGCCTCGTGGTCTGATCAGCGAGTCCGAAGTCAGGCTGGTACAGCCCCGATGCCGGGACGAGGAGGCATTTCCAACTCACCGCTGGAGGTGAAGTGGAGGCCGATGAAGTCGTCATTGGCGATGTGCAGGTGGCCATCGAGATCAATCCAATCGGCCCAGGGTGCCAAATGAGCGGCGGCGGTGGCACCGAGGCTGCTTTCTATCATGCAGCCGAGCAGCACTTTGAGCCCCTCAGCTCTCGCTTGGGCGATCATGGCGATGGCTCCATCGAAGCTACCGCACTTGAGCAACTTCACGTTCACGCCATCGACATACGGAGCGAGTGCTGCCGCGTCGTCGGCATTCTGAGCGCTTTCATCGGCAAAGATGGGCGGGCAGCGTGCGGGTAGGCGGGCACGCAGATCCTCCCAGGCCTCGACGCCGAGGGAGTGATGGATGGGCTGCTCAATGAGGGCAGGCTGATACTCGGCGAGTTTTTCGATCATCGCCGGAGCCTGCACGGGGTCCCAGCCTCCATTCACATCGAGGAGCAGCGCGGCCTGAGGAGCCGCATAGCGAGCGATGGAGACCGTAGCGATATCGAGGCCGAGATCGCCGGAGCCGAGCTTCAATTTGAGCACGCGGAATTGCTTCGCGAGCTGCTCCACGCGATCACTAAATGCATGCAGGTCCTCAGGAATGCCGAGTGAGTGGCATGCGGGCGGTGTTGTACCTTCCGGGCCGAGCTTTTGAGCTGCGAAAGCGCTCAGCGGAATGTTTTGCGCCTGACAGACGATGTCATGACGGAGGAGGTTAAAGGCTAGCGAGGCGGCGCGGGGTAGCCTGGAGGGCAAAACGGGCAGTGAAACCACGCGCAAGGTCTCCGCTGGGTCTTCGGCGTAATACGGCACAAAAGGTGCCTCGGCGATGTGATCACCTTCTTGAAGCCTGAGCACCTGCCGCGACGAGGAAACACCATGCGCGATGCGGAAGGGCACGCGGAGATGGAGCGTGTGCAGCGAGGCTTTCATGGGATTCCTGACTCAGGAATCTCAGCGCTCGCTGATCGGCACGACTTTCTGACCGTAGGGCTTGCCGACGTATTCGCTCAGCGGACGGAAGAGGCGGTTTTCGCTCCACTGTTCCAGCACATGGGCGGTCCAGCCGCTCATGCGGGCGATGGCGAAGATCGGCGTGAAGAGATCCGTCGGGATGTCGAGGCTGTAATAAACCGTGGCGGAGTAGAAATCGACATTGGCGTTCAGGCTCTTCCGCTCACGCATGATGGTGGCGATGCGCTCAGACATCTGGATCCATTTGGCCTCGCCGAGCTGCTCGGTGAGCTTGATGGCCATCTCGCGGAGGTGCGGGGCGCGGGGATCGAGCACTTTGTAAACGCGGTGGCCGATGCCCATGATCTTCTTTTTCTGAGCAAGGGCTTCCTCGACCCATGCGTCCACTTTGTCGAGATCACCGATTTCCTGGAGCATGTGGATGACGCCTTCGTTGGCACCGCCGTGGAGAGGGCCTTTGAGAGCGCCGATGGCGGCGGAGATGGCGGAGTACATGTCACTGAGCGTGGAGGCGACGACGCGAGCGGTGAAGGTGGAGGCATTGAAGCCGTGCTCGGCGTGCAGGATGTAGGCGATGTCCAGCGTGCGCTCGGCTTCCTTGGAGGGGACCTCACCATTCATGAGGTAGAGGAAGTGGGCGGCCTCGGAGAGGTCCTTGCGCACGGGGGGGAGTTCGAGGCCCTGGCGTGAACGGTGGAAGTAGGCGGCGATGACGCCGATCTGCGAGGTGAGACGGATGGCGTTGGCGAGATTTTCGCCGACGTCGATGTCGAAGCGCTTTTGATCGTAGCAGCCGAGCATGGAGACGGCCGTGCGCATGATGTCGATGGGCTTGGCCGTCTTCGGCGCGGTCTTGAGGAATTCGATCACGCCCTGGGGCAGTTCACGCTCGGCACGGAGAGCGGTGGTGAGCCTGTCGAGCTCGGCCTGGGTGGGGAGGCGGTTGTAGTAGAGGAGGTGAACAACCTCTTCGTAGCTGACTTTGACGAGTTCGTTGATGTCATAGCCGCAGTAGAAAAGGACGCCCTCAGCTCCTTTCACCTCACCGAGACGGGTTTCAGCGGCGACGATACCTTCAAGACCTTTGGAGACGACGGACATGGCGTGGAGCGGGTGAGTGGGGGTGGTGAGAAAAAAGAGAGCCTTCGGGTTTAGCGTGGAGCAAACGGGGCACAAGAAAAACTCCGTTCACAGGCTAATTTTGCGGCCCATGCGAGGCTATTTGCGCAAGCCCTGTGCCATTCGTATCAAACACTGTCACAGTTTGTCCATCCGGCGGGCGACTGATGCCATCCATGGGCCTTGTTTTGTCTTGCCAAGCTGTGCCCGTCTCCCTAGCCTCGCCGCCGCTTATGAGCGACACCACCGGCCAATCCATTAAATTCAAGCTCTTCCTCATGATGATCCTCGAGATCGCTATCTGGGGGGCTTGGCAGATCAAAATCTTCTCCTACATGAGCATGCTGAACTTCAGCGCCGGGCAGCAAGGGCTGGTGGGGAGTGTTTTCGGCATCGCCTCGCTCGTCGGCATCTTTTTCAGCAATCAATTCGCCGATCGAAATTTCAGCGCCGAGCGCTTTTTGGCCTTCAGCCACGCGGTGGGCGGCCTCGCCCTGCTGGGCACAGCCTTTGCCACGGATTTCACCACCTTCTTCAGCTGCTTCCTCGTTTATGGACTGCTCTATGTGCCGACGATCTCGGTGACGAACTCGCTGGCCTTTGCCAATCTCAAGGATCCCGCCAAGGATTTTGGCTTCGTGCGCATGGGCGGCACCATCGGCTGGATCGTCGTGAGCTGGCCCTTCATCTTCCTCCTGGGCGAGCAGGCTGGCGCAGCAGAAACCAAATGGGTTTTCATCGTCGCGGCCATCATCAGCTTTGTGCTCGCAGCCTTTAGCCTCACGCTGCCGCATACCCCACCGCGTAAAGATGTCGAAGGCATGGACAAAGTCGCGTGGCTGAAGGCGGTGAAACTGCTCGGCACACCCTTCGTGCTGGTTCTTTTCATCGTCACCTTCATCGATTCTACCATTCACAACGGCTACTTCGTCGTCATTGATGGCTTCCTGCAAAGGGTGGGCATTTCGGCCAATATGAGCATGGTCGTCAGCAGCATCGGCCAGGTCGCGGAGATCGTCACCATGCTCATCCTCGGCTCCGTGCTGAAAAAGCTCGGCTGGAAAATCACCCTCATCATCGGCATCATCGGCCATGCGGCACGATTCGGCGTTTTTGCCTTCTTCGGCACACCAGATAGCGCCTGGCTCATCATCGCCATCCAGGTGCTTCATGGCATCTGCTACGCCTTCTTTTTCGTCACCGTGTACATTTTCGTGGATGCCGTCTTCCCGAAGGACATCCGCTCCAGCGCCCAGGGGCTCTTCAACCTGCTCATCCTCGGCGTCGGCATGGTGGTGGCCAGCCAGCTTTTCCCACGCCTCGCCGCGCACTACACCGTCAATGGCGTGGTGGATTACAAGCAGCTCTTCCTTGTGCCCACTGGCATGGCGTTAGCCGGCATCGTGCTCCTAGCCCTCTTCTTCCGCCCACCCACCCACGGCCCGGAAGGTGAAGTGAAGCATTAAGCTTCACCGTCCCATCCATCGCGTTCACTAAAGAAAGGCACTTGCCAAGTGCCTCAGCCATAACGGGACGCGCTCCCTGAACATCGAGCCCGCTGGCGACCTGAAAACCATCGCCGCCCAATACCCGCGCCTCGCCTTCGTCAGTCAGGCCATGTGTATTGCGTCTATCACTGGTCCGACCGACGCAAAGACTCCCCGCACCACGGTGCCACCATCATGGCCGCCCGCATGAGTGAGAAACAACTCGCGGGTGGTAAAGCGACTCTCGCAGATGTGGAGAAGCGTGTGGCGTGTGAGATGGTGGCGAAGAAGTGAGGTAAAGGATGAGGATGCGGAAAATAAATGCTGGAATGCCTCTCCAATGTTTGCTGCACACATGCATTTATCTTGGGCCGAAAACCTCACGAAGCGATTGGCTCGAAATAGAATCGAAAATCTCATAAATTAATCGCATTTCCCCACTTTGTTTCGATGAAATCCAAACAAGTCACGCAAGCCTCAAGTCTAAGCCGAAACGAGATAATCTTTCGCGTTCTGTTCATCGTGGTCATGTTGACGGCTTTTCTGTTGGCTCAGGCTTTGCTTCTGCAATGTTTGCCGCAGGCAGTCTCGATCATTTAGCAACGAACTAAACCGTCTATTCACCAGGGCCGCTCCTGCTCGATATAGGCGGGTTCGGGGCAGGCGTCGTCGTAGTAGCGGTGGAAGACCGGGCAGGCGGAGCCGGACATTGGCGGTACCAGCCACGACCAGTCGCCGGGCACCTTGCGTCCGCACTTCTCCTCTTTTGCCACATGTTGCATGAACTGGGCAGAGGCGGTGTGATGATCCACCATGACCACCCCGGCCTCGCGGAAGGAATGCAGCACTGCCGAATTGATCTCCACCAGAGCACGGTCCTTCCACAGAGTGCTTCGCTTGGAACGATCAATCTGCATCCGCTCAGCGATGATGGGAAGCAAGTTGTAGCGGCCCTCATCGCCGAAGTTACGTGAGCCGATCTCGGTGCCCATATAGAAACCGCTGAAAGGCGCGGCGGTGAAACGGTGACCTCCTCCCACCAGTGCCCGGTCGGAAACGGCGGGCACTGCATGCCATTTCAGTCCCAAGTCGGCAACCCAACCGAACTCGGGGTGCGATATCGGCACTTCCAGCACCGCGTGTCTGGGCAGTTCGAACCAGCGCGGCGAGTGGCCGGGGAAATCCACCACCAGCGGCAGGACGTCAAAGGCGGAGCGGTCACGCGGTGGCTGCCAGCCCATCTCCATCACCCGCTCGGTAAACGCGACCTCACTTGGATCTCCGAGGACGCTACCGTCTGCTGCGCGGTAGCCGGCGTAGCGAATCAACTGCGTATTCCAAATGCGGATACCCTTTTCCTCGGGCTCAGCCTCCGCGAAGACGGTCACTGCAGTCCTGATGCGCCCGCCGTTGGTTGCATATTCAAGATGTCTAACACACGCCTCGAATACTTCTTCGGGGCTGCCAGCGGTGCGCGCATCGAAAAGAAACAGGCTTTCCCAAAATAAGCGGCCAATGCAGCGGGCATTGTTGCGCCAGGCCAGCCGGGCCATTCGCTCGAGTGCGCCCGTATGCAAAGAGTCAGCTTGGCCACCAACGGGTGGTGCCTTAATCGTGGCAGTCGCAGAATTAGGCTCTATGAGAAATGAATGAAGATCAGGCGCTTGCACCAGTATTTACGAGTTGGATGTGGTGGACCCCGTCATTGGGCCAGCGGAGCTGGTGTGTAAGCGATGGGAGTCATGCTTGGGGCGTGATTGTTTTCGTTCTCTGGGAGAGGCTTCGCAAGGGCTTTGCTCCGCATTTTGAGCCGGATGAGCGATGCTTTGGAGGCGTAGCGGATGGTGCGCCCGCTGAGATCGAGCGTCCCGGCATCTGGTAGCAGGTCGGCGTAATACCAGCCGGTCATCCGAGTGAAGATGTCGATCTGGCAGAACTCGGACTCTTCGACGATGCGGATGGCTCCTTCGTCATCGGTGAAGTCGTCGGAAGTCAGTTCACGGGCGAAACCCTCGCCGTAATCGGACAAGGCATCCAGAAGGCGTGTGATGTTTTCGCGAGCGGCCTCGACGAGCACGTCCACATCTTCCGTGGTGCGCAGGTAGCCCTGAAGTACAACGGCGACGCCTCCGACGACGATGAACTGCACGCCGTGATCAGCGAGCCGCACCAACAGTTTTTCGAACGGAGTGTCCATCGGGTTCAGAGGGGTTCTGTGAGGCGATGCGTAGCCGCTTCGCGCTTTGGCGGAGCATTTCCAGACGCTTCAGAGGCGGCAGTCGGGAAAGACTGCCGCCCACCTTCCGGCGGAGAGGTTCCCGGAGGTCATCGGTCATGCGGGACAGTAAGGGAAGCCGCACGGAGCACAAGGTGAGGGATGGGCCTCACCTTTTCTCAAACACCGGCTTCCCGCCCTTCATCACGGCGGTGATGTGATCGCCGTCTTTGAAGTCGCCTTCGAGGACCGCCAAGCTCAGCGGATCGAGGAGGTGCTTTTGGATGGCGCGTTTGAGGGGGCGGGCACCGAATACGGGATCGAAGCCGGCGTCGGCGAGGTAGCGGGTGGTGTCGTCGGTGACGGTGAGGTGGATGTTTTGCTTGGCGAGGCGATCAATGACGCGCTGGAGCTGGATCTTGACGATCTGGTCGAGCTGCACGGCGTCGAGGCGGTCGAAGATGACGATCTCGTCGATGCGGTTGAGGAACTCGGGGCGGAAGAACTGCTTGAGGCTGTCGCGCACCAGGGCATCGCGTTGTTCGGCGTTTGACACATCTTGAATGACGTTGCTGCCGATGTTGCTGGTCATGATGAGGACCGTGTTCTTGAAATCGACCGTGCGACCCTGACCGTCGGTGATGCGACCGTCGTCGAGCACCTGGAGCAGCGTGTTGAAGACATCCGGGTGCGCTTTTTCGACCTCGTCGAACAAAACGACGCTGTAAGGGCGACGACGCACGGCCTCGCTGAGCTGGCCGCCTTCTTCATAACCGACGTAGCCGGGAGGCGCTCCGATGAGGCGGCTGACGCTGTGCTTCTCCATGTACTCACTCATGTCGATGCGCGTCATGGCGCTATCGTCGTCAAAGAGGAATTCGGCGAGTGCTTTGCAAAGCTCCGTCTTGCCAACGCCAGTGGGGCCGAGGAAGAGGAAGCTGCCAATGGGCCGATTTTCATCCTGAATGCCCGCACGCGCACGGCGCACGGCATTGCTGACGGCGGTGATGGCGTCCTTTTGGCCGATGACTCGTTTGCCGAGGCGTTCCTCCATCTTCACGAGCTTCGAGCGCTCGCCTTCCTGGAGGCGCGAGACGGGAATGCCGGTCCAATTGGCCACGACGCGGGCGATGTCTTCTTCGGTGACTTCTTCGCGCAGCAAGGTGTGCGCAGTGCGGGGCTCTTTGTTTTCCGTGGACGAGGCGGCGAGTTTCTTTTCGAGATCGGGGATGAGGCCGTATTGAATCTCCCCGGCACGACCGAAGTCACCACGGCGCTGCGCCTGCTCCTGCTCGGTGCGGAGGCGTTCGAGTTCCTCCTTCATCTTGCGACCGACCTGCACGGATTCCTTTTCCTTCATCCACTGTGCTTTCAGTGCGGAGGAGCTTTCCTTGAGGTCAGCGATCTCTTTATCGAGCTTTTCAATGCGAGCCTTGGAAGCCGCGTCCTTCTCTTTCTTCAAAGCCTGACGCTCCATCTCGCCCATCATGACCTGGCGCTCGATGACGTCAATTTCCGTAGGCATGGAGTCGAGCTCGATCTTGATGCGGCTGGCGGCTTCATCGACGAGGTCGATGGCCTTGTCCGGCAGGAAGCGGTCGGTGATGTAGCGATTGCTCAGCGTAGCGGCGGCGATGATGGCGTTGTCTTGAATGCGCACGCCGTGATGGACTTCGTAGCGCTCCTTCAATCCGCGCAGAATGGCGATGGTATCCTCCACGCTCGGCTCACCGACTTTTACCGGCTGGAAGCGACGCTCCAGCGCGGGGTCCTTCTCGATGTGCTTGCGATACTCGTCCAGCGTGGTCGCGCCGATGCAGCGCAACTCACCACGAGCGAGCTGCGGCTTCAACAGATTACCCGCATCCATCGCGCCCTCGCCTTTGCCAGCGCCGACGATGGTGTGGAGTTCGTCGATGAAGAGAATGATCTCGCCATCGCTCGAAGTGACCTCTTTGAGGAAGGCCTTGAGCCGCTCTTCAAACTCACCCCGGAACTTCGCTCCGGCCATCATGCCGCCGAGGTCCATGCTGATGAGCTTCTTCCCTTTGAGAGAATCCGGCACATCACCCGCGACGATGCGGCGTGCGAGACCTTCCGCGATGGCCGTCTTGCCCACGCCAGGTTCGCCGATGAGCACTGGGTTGTTCTTCGTGCGGCGGCTTAGCACCTGCATGACGCGGCGAATTTCTTCATCGCGACCGATCACGGGATCGATTTTACCAGCTTTGGCGCGGGCGGTGAGATCGGTGCCGTATTTCTCCAGCGTCTGGTATTTGCCCTCCGGGTCCTGATCGACCACGCGCTGGCTTCCACGCACAGCGGCGAGGCCTTTGGAAACGGTGTCGTAGGTCAGCCCAGCCTGCTTCAGCACATCGGAAAGCTCCGTCTTCGTTTTGAAGAGGGCCAGGATGATGTGCTCAACGCTTAGGAAGTCGTCCTTCAGCTTCTTCTGCTCGTCCTCGGCCTTCGTCATGAGTTCACGGAACTCGCTGGAGAGGTAGAGGCTGCCGGAGCCACCGCTGACCTTGGGCAGCTTGGTGAGCACGGCTTCGACGCTGCTCTTCAAGCTCTGCGCCGCAGCAGGATTGACCGTCGCCTTCTCAAACAGCGGCGTGGCGATACCACCTTCCTGTTCGAGCAGGGCGGTGAGTAGATGCACGGGCTTCAATTCCTGCTGGCCGTTCCGCGTGGCGAAGGATTGAGCGGCATTGAAGGCCTCTTGAAGCTTAACAGTGAATTTTTCGGGGGACATGGTTGGGGGGATGGTTGGTGCTTTTCCGTTTTCTTGCTTAAACCATGCCATACAGCCAAAACCGCCTGCCAACCTTGATTTGTCGAGGCTTTGGCGAGTTTTGATGCGCCGGACCTGCGAAGTCGCCCCGCGCCCGAATGACACTCCGAAGGCCGATGTGGCGCAGGAGTGATGTGACAAGAAACCGACATTAAAGAACCTTTTTCACGATCCTCACCGCTCGAATGCGATTCGTGAGCGTGCTCAGTGCCACGGTTTTCTCGGGTTCATCATCCAGCGGATCACGCACGAGATAGTCTTGGCCTTCTTTACCGACGATGAGGACCCAGTGGTGAGCGCCGTTGGGTAGGTGAAAGGCGATGATGGGAAATGCACCCGCTTTCAGGGAGGCATCGAGCACCTCATGTCGTGGACGGGTGTGATACTCCGCGACGATCTGACCTTGAGTGACGCGGCTGATGGCATTCCAAATGAGCCATCCCTGCGGCTGAAAACCATCGCACTGCTTGAGGCGTTCGTTGAGTTCCTTCGGAGAAAGGGGTGTGCCGAGGGCGGTGGCTGCCATCGCGGTGCTGCATACAAGGCATCCATGGGTTCCGAGTTCACAGCCAGAATGGCCAAGTTCCTCACGAGCCCAGCGGGCATCTGTTTGGCGGAAAGTGCGGGGCACGCCGGGTAGCTTCAAGCTCAGGCATTCACCGCCGAGGACAGCCAAAGACGGCGCAAACCAGTCCATGCAGCTCTGGCAGCCGCTCAGCAGGCTGGCGAGCAGAATCAGGGCTGCGCACCTCCGCATGATCTGCGATTAATGCTTGGCTTCTTCCTTCTTGCCATGGCCGTCGTCCTTGGCGTGCGAATCGCCATGATCGGAGCCGTGGGCCTTGTGCATGCCTTCATGGAGACCTTGGGTCTCTTTCCAGGAGTGCTTGTCGCAGGAAACGGAGGCGAAAATGAAGGCGGCGGCGCCGAGGAGGATCGTGAGGGACTTCTTCATGGGGATTTGCAAGGCGGCCATCCTATCGCCCGAGTTCCGGCGTGCAAATGGCAAATCAAGCCAGTGAGTCGACTCGCGGCTTTCGGGCATAAAAAAACCGGACGGAGGAGTGATCCTGCCGTCCGGTGAAGATTGAGAACGATCGTTGAATTAAGCTTTGACGTGCTTGTTCACGAGTTTCGTCATCTCGAACATCGTCACAGTGGCTTTGCCATTGAAGACAGCCTTGAGCTTGTCGTCGGCATTGATGTTACGCTTGTTCTTCTGGTCTTGGAGGCCGTTCTTCTTGATGTAGTCCCAGATTTTCTTGGTCAGGGGACCGCGGGCAAGAGGAGCGGAACCGACGACGGCGGCCAGCACTGCATCAGGCTGGACCGGCTTCATCAGCGCGGGGTTGACTTTACGTGCGGCTGGTTTGGCAGCTTTCTTGGCAGCTTTAGCAGCTGGCTTCTTGGATGTGGATTTGGTGGCCATGGGTGCTCATTCACGCAAAAACCGCCCAGAGTGTCAATACTTGTTCTGCGGAAATCTCTGAGGAATGACGATTTTCAGGGCCATTTTCCCCACGGAGCGGCTTTTTGGGCCTCTTCGCCGCCTCAGCAAGGTGCCGAACGCACTTTCGCTAAGGCCAATGGTTTGCTTCTTCCTTCGGCAATGACCTTGATGATCGGTTCAATCCATGGCGCATCCATGGAGCCCGAAGAGGCGTAGTTATTCTAGCTCTAGTTATGATCATCCCTCTCCGAATTCTCTTCAGCTTGGTGCTGCTCTCCATGCTCGCTGTCACATCGTGGGCGAGCCTGGAGTGTCCGCTGTGGAAGACGCCGCGTGAGGTGGTGACTCATCCTTGGTTCATCGCCACGCTGTTTGATACCTACTGGGCGTTTTTGACCTTCTACTGCTGGGTAGCCTACAAAGAGACCTCGTGGCTGGCACGAATGGCTTGGCTCATCAGCATCCTGCTCCTTGGAAACATCGCCATGGCGATTTACATGCTCATCGAGCTATTCAAAGTGCCTACAAAGGGCCGGATCGAAGAGGTGCTGCTGAGGAGGGTTCGATCATGACAGCGCTGCTCTCCTTCTGGAAACGCTGGGTGATCCGGCCCATCGCCCAGCAACTCACGCAGGGCACATCACCGCATAAGATTGCCCAGGCGTTGGCCTTCGGGTTAACGCTGGGCATCTTTCCCATCATCGGCTCCACCACCCTCCTTGCCCTGCTCGTCGGCATCCCGATGAAGCTGAACCAGCCCGTGCTCCAGGCCTTCAAAACATTGGCCTACCCGCTGCAATGGATGTCCGTGCTTGGCTTTTACCGCCTGGGAGAGATGCTCTATGGCGTGCCGCATGTGTCTCTTTCGATCCCGAAAATGATGGAGCGCTTCTTTGCCGAGCCGGGGCCGTTCTTTCGCGATTACGGCATGACGGCCGTTTATGGCATCACGGTGTGGTGCCTGATGGCCCCTGCCCTTCTTTTTGCCTTGTATGCCATCACGCGGCCGCTCATTCAGAGCCTCGCTGCCCAACTCGCCCGCCGCCATGCCGCCTCTTGATTCCATCCTTATCCTCGGCGGTGCTACCACGATCCTGCTCACCCTGTTTTTGCTGACGTGGTGGCTCAGCGTTCGGTTGGATAATTACTCCTTCGTCGATGTGACATGGGCGCTAAGCTTTGCGCCAGTGGCGGTGTGGTATGCGATGGTCGGCGAGGGCTGGAGCATGAGACGCATCGCCATCGCCGTGCTGGTGGCAGCCTGGAGTCTGCGTCTCGGTATCTATCTTTGGCGGCGAGTGGCCAGCCATCATCCGAAGGAGGATGTGCGCTATGCGGTGCTACGGCAAAAGTGGGCCGCAAATCCACCCAAGGCCTTCTTGTGGTTCTTTCTCGCTCAGGCCGTGCTCGTGTGGCTGCTGATGCTGCCGGTGCGTTTGATCGCGAATCGGCCCGAAACCTCGTTTGGAATGCTTGATGGCATCGGGCTGGCGATTTGGGCACTGGCTTTGATCGGCGAAGGCACGGCGGATGCGCAACTCGCCGGCTTCAAACGCACGAACAAAGATCCGAAGGCCATCTGCCAGACCGGTTTGTGGCGCTACAGCCGGCATCCGAACTACTTCTTCCAATCGCTGCTTTGGTGGGGCTTATTTTTGATGGCCCTGCCTGCGCCCTGGGGCTGGACGGCCATCGTCGCTCCACTGGCGATGCTGCACTTCCTTCTCAACGTCACCGGCATCCCGCTCACCGAAAAGCTCTCCATCGAGAAGCGTGGTGAAGTCTATCGACAGTATCAGCGAACGACGAGTGCCTTCGTGCCGTGGTTTCGTCGAAAATTTTAAATCCTCATCCCCATGCTCAACGTCAACGACCTCCTCGCCAAAGACCTCCTCCCTGATGCCGTGATCCGCTTTGGCATTCGCCAGCGCCTCGCCCATGTCATCTCGAAGAACAAGGAACCCGATATCGAAGCGCAGCGAGCACGCCTGCTGCGTCATGTGGCTGAGCTAAAGGCCATGCCGGTGGCCATCGCCACGCAGGAGGCCAATGAGCAGCACTACGAGGTGCCCACCCGCTTCTACCAGCTCTGCCTTGGCAAGCATCTCAAATACAGCAGCGGCTACTGGCCGGAAGATACGACCACATTTGATGAATCGGAAGCCATCATGCTGGGCATGACCTGCGAACGTGCCGGCTTGGTGGACGGCCAGCGCATCCTCGAACTCGGCTGCGGCTGGGGTTCGCTCTCGCTGTGGATGGCGGCGAACCTGCCCGGAGCGC
>JBEIGR010000096.1:0-12729 GCA_040381795.1 Verrucomicrobiaceae bacterium
GAAGTTGTATGAGTGAGCAATTCGTCACCAAACCCTCGCTTGAATCTCCAAATCACTTCGCCTGATTGAAGCTGCATGAAAACCACACTCCTGCTCCTCGCCTGCTCTCTTTTCACCCAGTCCATCTTTGCCGCGGATGACACCCCCGTGCCGCCCGAGGTGCAAAAGTTGGTCGAGAGCATGGTGACGGCCTTCAAAGTGAGCGATGATGCCGCGCTGAAGGCCTGCTGGCATGCACCGGAGGTGACGGGCAAGGTGAAGGCGGCCGAAGCGGTGAAAGAAGGCAAAGACCCCGCCAAGGAAGAGGAGAAAGAGATTAAAAAGCAGACCAAGAATCTCGATGTAAGCGCCGCACGGGCCGGTCAGATGCGTGAACTGATCAGCAAGCACTTCGGCGAACTCGCTCAGCTGACTCTGACGAGCGTGGAGCTGGATTTGGACGAAGACGCCCCTGAGGCGATGCCGCGGTATGAGAATGTGAGCATCAAGGTCCGTGCTGCGGACGGCACCAGCCTCGAACTCGAAGTGGATGATGCGGTGAAGATTGATGGCACTTGGAAGTTTCAGGGCCGCTTCGACGACGAAGTAACCATCGAGCTACCAGACGTGGATTGAGCCAGGACTCAGCTGTTTGCTGAGAAATGAAGGTGGTGCGCAGCCGTTGACGTGGATCCATGCGTGCCCTCATCTTCTTGTTCTTCATCTCAGCCATTCATGCAGTCGATTCGACGACGCCCGGCGAAGTCACCACACCGTTTCCGACGATCAACCATCTCGCCGTCGAATGGCAGATCGAGGGCGATGATGATCTCGATGCGACCTGCGAGGTGAAAGTGCGCAAGGAAGGCGAAACGGCTTGGCGCAACGCCGAGGCGCTGCGGCGTGTGCCTGGCGGGAAGAGCCAAAAGACATCACCGATCTTCACGTGGACGAATCGGCTCAGCGGCAGCGTCTTCGATTTGGAGGCCAGAACGAGCTACGAGATCGAATTGAAGCTCAGTGATCCCGATGGCGGTTCGACGACGAAAATCGTGAAGTGTTCGACGAGGCCGGCACCCGTCGCGAAAGCCGATGAGGTGGTCAAAAACGGCTCAAAGGCCGATTTGAATGCCGGGAAGCCCGGTGAGGTGCTTTTGCTGGTCGATGGCGATTACGGCGCGGCAACGTTCAATCGTGATGGCGAGCCGGGAAGGCCGATTGTTTATCGCAGTTCGAGTGGGAAGGCCGTTTTCAGCGAGATCAGCCTCACGAATCGCAAATGGGTCTATCTCGAAGGCGTCACGGTGAACGGTCCGGTGCGCTTGAACGGCTCGGAGCACTGCGTGGTGCGGCGTTGCATCATCCAATCGCAGTATGGCATCAAGGCCTACAAGCCGGGCATGATGAATGCCTGCATCGAAGACAACGTCATCACCGGCATTCGCGAATGGAAGCCGGAGATCATGGGCGCGGGTGGCGACAACGACGGCGAGGGCATCCAATTCACGGGCAGCGGCAATGTGATCCGCCACAATCGCGTCAGCGGCTTTCGCGACTGCATCAGCCACATGGAGGACGACGGCGCTGCCCCACAGATGTGCAACGACATCCTGAACAACGACATCAGTGCCGGTCTCGACGACGGCATCGAGGCCGATTTTGCCCTGCATAACTGCCGCGTGATGCGGAACCGACTCACGAACTGCTTTGTCGGTATCTCCTCGCAGCCCGGTCTCGGCGGGCCGAACTACTTCCTGCGCAATGTGATGTTCAACATCATTCTCGAGCCCTTCAAACTGCACCGCTTTAGCCAAGGCGATGTCATCATGCACAACACCGTCATCAAAGTGGGCGATGGCCTTGGCATCTACACTAGCGAGCCCTTTGATCACGCCACGATCTCCCACAACCTCTTCATCGGCGGCAAGCCATCACCAGGCACGACCTACGGTGGCTACAGTCCTGGCCGCGGTCGCGCCGTTGATTTGCAGCACTTCGGTGATCATTGCTTCATTGACCACAATGCCTACGCCGTCATCAGCCTGCCCTTTGAAGGCAAAATCCGCACATGGACCTTCAAAAAACTACCCGGCACTGATTTTGAAAAACAGGGTCGCATCGTGGAAGTTAAGACTGCCATTCCCGAAGACCCCGCCAAGCTCTACCCGCCACCCGATCTGTCCGCACTCAGCGAAGCAGGAGCCTATGCGGGTGAAGTGGTGCCTATTTATGGGCCGCGTCAGTAGTGTTTACTTTCGCTTCATCAACTCCCGCAAAATCACATTCGGAAATCTCCGGCTCGGCGTGATCGCATAGAAGCTCTCTTTGATCTGTGGAAAGCGATGCCTTTCCACGAGAGTACCGCTTTCGAGCTCGTCTTTGACGACGACGGGCGGCACGAGGGTCACGCCGTTCGTCTCGCGGGCCATCAGACGGAGCATGGCCATGTCATCGACCTCTGCGGCGATGTTCGGACGGATGCCGGTTTGATCCATGAGCACATCAAAGGCCGCCCGGATGCTGCTTTCGAGGCTCGGTAGCACGATGGGCGTGGTGCGGAGGTCTTCCGGGAAGCGGAAGGGCTTCATGCCGCGTGTTTTGTGCCCCACGAGGCTCACGGGCTGCTCGTCGAGCAAGTGACTGTGCCAACCGGTCTCGGCATCGCGACGCACGGGCGTGTTGGAGAGCACGACATCGAGTGTGTGAGTCTGGAGCTGGGCCAAAAGCTCACGCAGCGTGCCAGAGTGGATGATGAGTTCCACATCATCGCGCGTGATGAGCGGACGCAGGAAGCTGAGCTGAAAATTGCGAGAGAGATTTGATGCCGCGCCGACGCGGAGAAAGCCACGGCTGCGCTTGGCGCGGTTTTGCAGCAGGTCGGTCAGCTCCTCGCCGCTGCGGAAGATGGAGTCCGCATACTCCAGCGCGATGCGTCCCGCCTCGGTGAGCACGAGTGCCTTGTGCTTCCGCTCAAACAGCGGCTGGCCGAGATTTTCCTCCAAACTGCGAAGCTGCACGCTGAGCGCTGATTGAGAGATCTTCAGGTGCCTCGCAGCCTTGGTGAGACTGCCCTCGGTGGCGATGGCGCGGAAGTAGCGAAGGTGGTGATAGTTCAGGAAAGCCATGACGATCACACATTTAGCAAAGCGAACGATTCTTGGCAAAACATGAATTGGAGAGAAGCGAGGCAGAAGGGCATAAACTGCGCCCGTGACTCCAAACACGCCTATGACTTCCCTCGCCCAAACCTCTCCGCACTTGTTTGAAAGCCCTGAATGGATTCTGCCGCTGGTCTTTGTAGCTTCGGTGATTGCTGGAACGATGCTCCGTCAGGGTAGGTTAGCGGCAGAAGGTGCGGCTTGGGTGGCACGGTTGTTCTTCACCATCGCGGTGGTGCTGGCTGGCGGGGTGATGCTCGCCGGGCCGATGCGCATCGAGCTGGCGGCTTGGGGCCCGGCGAAGCTGGCGCTGCTGGTGGACCCGCTCTCGGCACTGATGCTGGTGCTGGTGAGCTTCCTCGGTATCGTCGTGACGCGCTACGCGATCAATTACCTCGATGGCGATCCGCAGCAGGCGACCTTCTCACGCTGGTTGGTTCTCACACTCACGAGCGTGCTGACGCTGGTGCTTTCCAGCAATCTGCTGCTCTTCACCGCCGCGTGGATCGCCACGAGCCTGAGCTTGCATCAATTGCTTACCTTCTACCGCGAGCGCCCGGCGGCGGTCATCGCAGCGCGGAAAAAATTCATCATCAGCCGGCTGGCGGACGCGTGCATGATCACGGCGCTGGTGCTGGTGTGGCGCGGGCATGGCACGTGGGAGTTTCATGTGCTCTTCGCGAATCCCGCAGGCCCACATTCGGGTCACGTGGCCGGTTTGCTCGTCGCGGCGGCGATGCTGAAGTCGGCGCAGTTTCCCTTCCACTCCTGGCTGCCGGACACGCTGGAGACGCCGACGCCGGTCTCCGCGCTGATGCACGCGGGCATCATCAATGCGGGCGGCTTTCTCATCGTGCGGCTGAGCCCGCTGGTGACGCAATCCTCCACGGCGCTGAACACGCTGGCGCTTCTCGGAGCCTTCACTGCGCTGTTTGCGAGTGTGATCATGATGACGCAGACGAGCATCAAGAAGTCGCTCGCGTGGTCCACGGTGGCGCAGATGGGCTTCATGATGCTGCAATGCGGCCTCGGCGCCTTCGCGCTGGCGATGATGCACATCGTGGCGCACTCGCTCTACAAAGCCCATGCCTTCCTGAGCAGTGGCAGCGTGGTGAATCTCGCCAAGTCCGCGTGGACGCCCGTCGGACGGCCCGCAGCGCATCCGCTGGTGGTGCTCGGTTCGCTGGCGGTGTCGATCGCGATCGGTTTGAGTGTCGCGGCGGCGTTCAGCTTCGATCTGGCGAATGATCCGGGGCAGGTGCTGCTCATCGCGGTCTTCATCATGGCGATGTCTCACCTGCTGTGGACGCTGTGGAGCAGCAGCATGCGGCAAAGGCTTATCCTGCGCGGCATCGGTCTTGTCGCGGTGGCCACGGCGGCGTGCTTCGCGCTGCATGCGGGCTTTGAGCACCTGCTCGCGGCCAGCGTGCCGGCTTACGCACCGCTGCGCAGCGGCGTGGAGCACTCGGTGATGATCCTCGTGGCGCTGCTCTTCCTCGCGGTGCTCGTCTTCCAGTCTCAACTGCCCGCCTGGGCCTCACGCCCTGCCTTTGCACGCTTTTATGTGCATGCCAGCAACGGCTTCTACCTCGGCACGCTCTTCAATCGGATCACGCAGAAACTCATCGCCTGAAAAACCATTCACGCCCTCCTCCCATGACCACAACACTCGAAGCACCGACCGAACTCCTCGTCGTCAAACCGACCGCCAATGTGCCGGAGAAGGCCAACTGGCTGCGTCATGCCCGCAATGCCTGCCTGCGCGTGCCGCCGCTATGGCCGCTGCAGAGTTTCGTAGCGGTGAATCCCTTCATCGGCCTCACGGGCAAACCGTTTGCCGAGGTGTGTGACCTCATGCGCCGCGTGACGCATGAGAGCATGCTCATGAGCGTGGATTACTTTCAGCAGCAGTTCGCCAGAAGTCGCATCACCACGCAGGATCTCGCGGCGGCCATCCAGCAAAGCGGCGCGTCTTTGACCACCGCAGATCTGCTCGCTTGGTTGAAGAAACCTGAGCCGCAACCTCTGCATGGCGTGCAAAGCCTCGCAGACGTGGCGACGGCGGAGTTTGGCGGCCGGTGGAGCACGCTGATCGTCGAAGAAGTCTCGAAATGGTGCGCGGCTTACTTTGACGAAGGTCAGTCGGCCTGGCGCATGCCGTGGAAGAAGCAGGCGCTCTTCCCCGCTTGGCGGCAGGCTGCGCTGATCGATGCCACGCCAGAGTTGCTAGGCTTCAAAGGCTTCCGCAAGCTCGTCGCCAGCCTGCCACAGAGCACGACGGAAGCAGTGGGCCTGATGCTGGACACGCTCGGCATTAGCGCCACGCAAACGGAGAACTACCTGCACCGCCTAATGATGACGCTGCCAGGCTGGAGCAGCTATGTGCAGTATCGGGTCAGAGATAAAGCGATGCACGGCACGCACGATGAATCGTTGCTCGACCTGCTCGCCGTGCGGCTGGTGTTTGAAATGCAGCTCATGAAGCAATTTGAGAGCAGCGGCATCCGAGAGCAGTTCCAGGCATGTTTCATCAGCGAAAGCGCCAGCGACAGCACGCTGCAAAAACAACTGCTCTGGCACTCGGCACTCGAGAGCGGCTTCCAGCGTGAACTTTGCGCCAAGATCACCGGAGCCAGCGGAAAGGACGTGGAAGGCAAAACGACACGCCAAGCCGTGCAGGCGGTATTTTGCATCGACGTGCGGTCCGAGGTCATGCGGCGCTCGCTGGAGGCTTCTTCGCCCGAAATCGAGACGATGGGCTTCGCAGGCTTCTTTGGCATGCCGATCGAATATATCCCCTTCGGCCAGCGGCATGGCACTTCGCAGGTGCCGGTGCTCTTCTCGCCCAAGTATCGCATCCGCGAGCACCTGCCGCAGGCCACGCCGGAGCAGGAAAAGGACGCGCGGCGGAAATTGCAGGTCGGACGCCGCGTCTCGCACTCCTGGAATGCCTTCAAAACCTCGGCGGTGAGCTGCTTTAGTTTCGTCGAGGCCGCCGGAGTCAGCTTCGCGTGGAAGCTATTGAAGGATGGCTTTCAGCTCGGAAAACACGAATCGCACACCTGCTCTACCTGCGCCGCGCCGAATCTCCACCAGCACAAGCGCCTCATCCCTGATCCGCTCGATGACACGCAGCCAGAAGCTGGCATCCCGCCCGAAGATCAGGTGCAGCTCGCGCTCGGTGCGCTGAAAAACATGGGCCGTACCTGCAACTTTGCGCGACTCGTCATGCTCTGCGGCCACGGCAGCAACACCACTAACAATCCGTATGCCGCCGGGCTCGATTGCGGTGCCTGCGGAGGTCATGCGGGCGATTCGAATGCCCGCGTCGCCGCCGCCATCCTCAATCAACCGATGGTTCGCACCGTGCTGGAAGGTGAAGGCATCCGCATTCCGCAGGACACGCGCTTCATCGCCGCACTGCACGACACCACGACGGATGCGATCACTCTTTTCGATGCCGACAAAGTGCCGCTCTCGCATGAGACCGATCTTTTGCAGCTCCAGCTCTGGCTTGAGGAAGGCTCGAAACGCTGCCGTCAGCAACGCGCCGCCAGTCTCGGCCTCGCCAGCGCCGCGGAGGCCGAGCTCGACCAGCTCATCCATCAGCGTAGTCGCGACTGGGCGCAGGTGCGGCCCGAGTGGGGCCTCGCCGGCAACGCCGCCTTCATCGCCGCGCCCCGCGAGCGCACCCGGCATCTCAATCTCGGCGGCCGCGTCTTTTTGCACAACTACCGCCACAGCGCCGACACCACCAAGAGCACACTCGAACTCATCATGACCGCGCCCATGGTCGTGGCGAACTGGATCAACCTCCAATACTATGCCAGCACGGTGAACAACCGCCTCTGGGGCAGCGGCAACAAGGTCACGCACAACGTCGTCGGCACCTTCGGTATCCAGCAAGGCAATGGTGGCGATCTGCAAGCCGGCCTGCCGCTGCAAAGCGTCCACAACGGCGAAACCTGGATGCACGAGCCCGTCCGCCTCAGCGTCCTCATCGAAGCTCCCCGCAGCGACATCGACGCCGTCATCGCCAAACACGAAAGCGTGCGCCAACTCGTCGAAAACGGCTGGCTTCACCTCTTCGCCATCGAGGACGAGGGGCGGGTGATTGTGCGCAGAAACTCCAATGACATTTGGGAAGAAACCTGATTTGATCGATCGTCATGCAGCCGTCAGCCACCTACGTCGCCCTGAATCGCGCCACCTTTGGCCCCAACTCTGAAGAACTCGCTCGTGTCGATAAGATAGGCTGGAGCGGGTGGGTGGAGGAGCAGCTCAAGCCTGATCCCACCTTCAAAGACGAAGCCGATAAGCGCATCGCCGCTCATCAATTGGAGATCGAATATGAGCATGAGGGCATGATGGCGCCTGCGATGATGATGCAGGGCAAGAAGCCCGAGATGATGGTCGCTGAGGGCAAAAAGGCGGAGAAGCAGAAGTTCAAGGTGAAGGAGAAACGCGGCCTCACTGCGCTCGAAAAGCCGCTGGAGGTGTTATTCAAAGCTCAGAATCAGGAAGACTACCCTTACCAAGAAATTGAGCGTTGCTCACATGAAGTCGAGGTGGCTACGATCATCCGTGCTTGTTACTCAAAGTGGCAGGTGCAGGAGCTGCTGGTCGATTTCTGGCATAACCACTTCAACGTCAACATCGACGCCGACAACGCCATCCGCGCCATCTGGCCGGCGTATGATCGCGATGTCATTCGCAAGCATGCCTTCGGCAATTTCCGCGAGCTTCTCCAGGCCGTCGCACAAGGCCTGCCGATGCTTTATTACCTCAACAACCGCAGCAGCAAGGCCAGCCCCGCGAACGAAAACTACGCCCGTGAACTCTTTGAGCTGCACACCCTCGGCGCGGGGCATTACCTGAATCACCTTCACAAAAAATGGCGCGATGTGCCCGGCGCACTCGAAGGCAAAGCGGAAGGCTTCATTGACCAAGACGTGTATGAGGCGGCGCGTGCTTTCACAGGTTGGACAGCGGCCAATGGCGAGGGCTATGACGACAACAAACACTTCCCCGAGACCGGCGGCTTCCACTACCACGCGCCGTGGCATGATCCGTATCAGAAGCGCGTGCTAGGCGTCGAATTAGAGGCCAATCAGCCGCCGTTGGCGGATGGCATGGCCGTTCTCGACCTCGCGGCGTTCCATCCTGGCACCGCCATCTACTTGAGCCGCAAACTCTGCCGCCGCTTCATCGCAGATGAGCCGAACGAAGATCTCGTGAAGCGAGTCGCGAAAGTTTGGACCGAACACGCGAAGTCGCCGGATCAAATCGTGCACGTCATGCGCGAGGTTTTGCTCTCGCCGGAGATGCAGACTGGCTTTGGCCAGAAGACCAAGCGCCCGCTTGAGTATATCTGCGGCTTCATCCGCGCCACTGGGGCCGATTTGCGGCCCGAGGAAGATGTCGTCTGGCGTCTCGCCGAGTGTGGCCAGCATCTCTTCAACTGGGGGCCGCCTACTGGCCATCCGGACACTGCCGACTACTGGCAGAGCCCGAACAGCCTGCTCAAGCGCTGGAAATTTGCCCGTGATCTCGCCACCGACGGCTTCGATGGTGAGGTGGTGCGCATGAACCTGCTACGCAACACGCCCACCGATAAAAAGACCTGGCAGGAAGTCGCAGATCACTGGCTAGATCGCCTCGCCCCCGGCTTGTTGGCGTCTCACACCCGCGAAGAACTCACGAAATGGTTCCGCGAATACCAAGACGACGACAAACCTCAGTGGCATGAACCTGACGCCGAGATCACCCTCAACGAATCCGACCTCGCTGAGCACCTCGGCGAATTTGTCGCTCTAATCGCTGCCACCCCCGAATTTCAGCTCCGTTAGTTCACCTCAAAACAGGAATCGTCATGAAACGCCGCCACTTCCTCTGCTCATCACTTGCGGCCCTCACCGGCAGCCGAATCACGAACCTCACCTTCGCCGCTGATGCTCCGCAAAGCAGCGATCATCTACTCGTCGTGCTTTTTCTTCGCGGAGGCTGCGATGGACTCAATCTCCTCGGCCCGGCAAATGACAAAGACTACATCGCCGCGAGGCCTGAATGGCTGCGAGTCACCGATGCGGGCAAGTTTGAGGGCCTTTCTCTCAAAAACGGCTACAACGGCGTCGATATGCGCCTGCACCGCGAAGCTGGTGCCTTGAAGGAACTCTATGATAGCGGACATCTCGCCATGATCCATGGCTGCGGCCTCCAAAACGGGTCGCGCAGCCATTTCGAGGCGCAGGACATGATGGAACGCGGAGTTGCCGATCAGAAGAATATCAGCGTAGCCAATGGTTGGCTCACGCGCACCATTGAGGCCCTTTCGCCGAGTGGATTGCTGCCCGCCGTCGCCGTCGGTGGCGAATTGCCGGACTCGCTGCTGCATTCCAAAGTCGCTGTGTCGATGAGCGAGGCACGAAACTTCACCTATGGTCGCGAAAACCAACTCGCCCTGCTCAAACGCCTCTACAACGGCGGCGAAAGCATCCACCGCACCGGTAAGCTCACGCTCGACACCATCACCGCATTGCAAAGCAAACTGCCGCGCGATGGCGACGGCAACGTGCAGGACTACACGCCCGAAAAAGGCATCAGCTACGACAACACCGGCGATCTCGGCGAAAGCCTGCGCAACCTCGCCCAGATCGCGAAAATGGATGCCGGTCTCCGCGTGGCCACCGTCGATTACGACGGCTGGGACACGCACGAAGGCCAGGAGTATCGCTTCGGTGAACTCGTCAGCGAGATGAGCCGCGCCTTGAGCGCCTTCTACAACGACATGAGCCGCTTCCATTCGAAGATGACCGTCGTCGTTCACACCGAGTTCGGCCGCCGACTCAAATCGAATCAAAGCGAAGGCACCGACCACGGCTACGGTGGCGTCCACATGGTCCTCGGCAACGGCGTAAAGGGCGGCAAGCTCCACGGTGAGTGGAAAGGACTCGCCAACGAAAACCTCGACGAAGGTGCCGACCTCGCCATCACCACCGACTACCGCACCGTGCTCACCGAAGTCCTCACCCAACGCGTCGGCATTGATGATGTGAAACCGATCTTCCCCGGCTTCGAGATCAAAAAGGCGCTCGGCATCGTTTGATCACATCCGCCATGATCGTCAGCTTCTACGACACGAAACCCTATGACCAAAATGCCTTCCGTGACGCTGCGAAGGACGCGGAAGGCATCGAATGGCGTTTTCATGACTTCCGGCTAAATGCGGACTCTGCCGCCACTGCGGCGGGGGCGCAGGCGGTGTGTGTGTTTGTGAATGATCGCGTCGATGCGGCCTGCATCAAGGTGCTCGCGGAGCATGGCGTGCGACTCATCGCGCTGCGTTGCGCGGGCTTCAACAATGTCGATCTCGCCACCGCGAAGGCGCATGGCATCGCGGTGGTGCGTGTCCCAGCATATTCGCCGCATGCCGTCGCGGAGCACACGGTGGCGTTGCTGCTCACGCTGAACCGCCAGATCCACCGCGCCTACAACCGCGTGCGCGATCTCAATTTCTCGCTGCACGGCCTGGTGGGCTTCGATGTGTTCGGAAAGACCGTCGGCATCATCGGCACGGGAAAAATCGGCCAGGTGACTGCGGAGGTGTTTCGCGGCTTTGGCGTGCGCCTGCTCGGCTACGATCCGTATCCGAAGCCTGAGTGGGCTGCCACATGCGGACTCAACTATGTGCCGCTGGATGAGCTGCTGGCGCAGAGTGACATCGTCAGCCTGCACCTGCCACTCACGCCGCAATCCAAGTATCTCATCAACGAGCAAACCGTGGCCTGCATGAAGCGCGGTTCCTTTCTCATCAACACCAGCCGCGGCAAGCTGATCGACACCACCGCCGTGATCGACGCCTTAAAGACCGGCCACCTCGGCGGAGTGGCACTGGATGTCTATGAGGAGGAGGAAGGCATCTTCTTTGAAGATCACTCCGGCCGCCCGTTGCAAGACTACGAGCTTTCCCGCCTGCTGACCTTCCCCAACGTGCTCATCACCTCGCATCAGGCCTTTTTGACCCACGAGGCGCTCGCACAAATCGCCGGGACGACACTCGACAACCTCCGCCGTCTGCAAAGCGGCATGGCATGGAAGGAAGGCACCACGCTGTGAGCACCTCATCCATTTGCTGATTGCCGGTCATTCGTTTCAGAATGACTTCACCTCATTGACTGCGACCACTGCCCACGATCTTGCTGCCTGTGATGCTTTAAAGCTCACGGGCGGGTCTTTTGAAAATGGACTCAACAGCGCTGAGGCGGCGGAACGGCTGAGACGCTATGGCGAAAATCGCGTGCAGGTGCGCGGCGGCACGTCGGCGTGGCTGCGGCTGGCGCGGCAGTTCACGGCACCACTGGTGCTGGTGCTCATCGCAGCGGCGGTGGTCACGGGCTTTCTCGGCGAGTGGGTGGATGCCTCGGTGATCTTTATCGTGGTCGTGGTGAATGCGATCGTGGGCTTTTTGCAGGAATCGAAGGCGGAAAGTGCGCTCGAAGCCCTCATGAAGATGGTCGTGGCGGAGGCGGTGGTGAAGCGTGATGGCAAAAAAATCCGTGTGAACAGCACCGAACTCGTGCCGGGTGACATTGTAATGCTCGCAGGCGGTGATCGTGTGCCCGCAGACATTCGTTTGCTGGAAACGAAGAGCCTACAGATCGACGAATCGTCGCTGACCGGCGAGTCCGTGCCTGCCAGCAAGCGGCCTGATCCGCTGAATGCCGATACAGTGCTCGCCGACCGCGTGAACATGGCCTACGCGGGATCGCTCGTCACCGCAGGCACCGGCACGGGCGTGGTGTGGGCCACGGGGGATCGCACGGAGACGGGGCGCGTGGCTTTTCTCATCGCGGAGGCAGTGGATCTCACCACGCCGCTCACGCGGAAGATCGCCCGTTTCAGCGGCGTGCTGCTGTGGGTCATCCTCGCGCTCGCGGCGGCCTTGTTTGCGTATGGCGTGCTGTTTCGCGGTGGCAGTGTGATCGAGATGCTGATGGCGAGCGTGGCGCTGGCCGTGGGTGTGATTCCCGAAGGGCTGCCCGCCGCCATCACCATCGTGCTGGCCATCGGTGTGAGCCGCATGGCGAAACGCCGCGCCATCATCCGCAAACTGCCCGCCGTGGAGACGCTGGGCTGCACCACGGTCATCTGCTCGGATAAAACGGGCACGCTCACGCAGAACAAGATGACCGTGCAGCGCATCCATGCCGGTGGCGAGACATTTGAAGTGAGCGGCACGGGCTACGAGCCGCGTGGTGCCATCCATCAGGGCCAAATCACGATGGATGCTCCATCGAAGCCAGCGCTGCACGAGTGCCTTCACGCCGGAATGCTGTGCAATGACTCCGCCATCATCGAAAAGGACGGCGCGTGGAGCATCGCGGGCGATCCCACGGAGGGGGCGTTGCTCGTGGCGGCGGAGAAAGCCGGTTTGCGTCATGCGGCGATCCATGCGGGTTCGCCCCGTGTGGACATGATCCCTTTTGAAAGCGACTACATGTTCCGTGCCACGCTGCACGATCATGTGGAAGGCCGCCGCATCTACAAAGCGGGAGCATTGGAGCAGCTGCTGGATCGCTGCACCCACATGCTC
>JBEIGR010000097.1:0-12692 GCA_040381795.1 Verrucomicrobiaceae bacterium
AAGGCGCGGTCTCGCTGCGAGATGTGAGCTTTACCTACTCGGGGACTGATGGCGCGAAACTGGACAAGCCTGCCCTCACCGGCGTCTCGTGTGACTTTGAACCGGGTAAATTTTATGCCCTCGTGGGCCCCAGCGGCTCGGGGAAGAGCACTATTTTCTCCCTCCTGATGCGCTATTACGATGTCGATACTGGCTCCATCTCCATGGATGGCCGTGATCTGCGGGACATCACGCAGAAGTCCCTTCGCGAAAACATCGGCATTGTCAGCCAGGACGTGTTTCTCTTTCACGACACCATCTGGGAAAATATCCGCTACGGCCGTCTCGATGCCACCGATGACGAAATCCGCGAGGCTGCCCGCAAAGCACATGTGGACTCCTTTGTGAGCGAGTTTCAGGATGGCTACCAGTCCATCGTGGGAGACGGTGGATCAAAGGTCTCCGGTGGCCAGAAGCAGCGCATCTCCATTGCCCGTACCATCCTCAAAAATGCTCCCATCCTGTTGCTCGACGAGGCCACCTCCGCTCTCGATACGGAGAGCGAGCGGTTCATTCAGGAATCCCTCCACGATCTCGCGGAGGGCAGGACGGTGATCGCCATCGCCCACCGCCTCTCCACCGTCCTCGCGGCGCATAAGATCATTGTCATGCAGGATGGTCGTGTGGAGGCCATCGGCTCAAATGAGGAGCTGCTGCGCACCTGCGATCTCTATCGCCGCCTGCACAGTTTGCAGTTTGGCGGCGAGAATGAGGCTGCTACCGTGGCTTGATAGACCGGCGGCTTGACTTTACCGCGCTCCGGCACACTTCATGCGCCCCTCATAATCATGCCCCAAGCCCAAACGAAGCGTCTCTGGAAGGTCAAGCGTTCCTCCATCCACAATCGCGGCATCTTTGCCAAAGCTGACATTCCGAACGACACGCCCATCATCGAGTATGTGGGTGAAAAAATCACCAAGGCCGAATCAAGCCGCCGTGGGGATGCCCTCATGGAGAAGTCCAAGAAGACCGGCTGCGCGGCGGTGTACGTCTTCACCCTCAACAAGAGGTATGACATTGATGGCGGTAAGGGCCGCAATCCCGCCCGCTACATCAATCATTCCTGCGCTCCGAACTGCGATGCCTACATCATGCGTGGTCGCATCTGGATCTACTCCATCCGCGAGATCAAGGCTGGCGAGGAGCTCACCTACAACTACGGCTTCGATGCGGACACCTGGGACGATCATCCCTGCCGCTGCGGTGCGAAGCGCTGCATCGGCTACATCGTCGAGGAGAAACAGTGGCCGAAACTACTGCGCATCCTGCAAAAGATCGAAGCCAAGGCCAAAGCGAAGAAGCTCAAAGAGGCCGCCAAGGCCGCGAAGAAGCGCAAGGCAGCCTGATCAAGGCTTCTTCTTAACCAGCTTCAGCACCTCGCTGGCGGTGATGGCCTGGTGAAAAACGATGTAAGTGCCCGGCGTGAAGGCGGCGCGTTTTTTGCCCGCGTTCGGCGGCGGATCTTCCAGCACGGGCTGGATCTCTGAGACATGGCCCACGGCGTTTCCATGCGCATCGATCACGGCGGAGCCACTGGAGCCGGGTGCCCAATCCAGAGTTGTCTCCAGCCACACGGGCCGCGGCAGTTCAGCTCCCTTTGGCAGGCTTTCCGCCTCTTTTTTACGCAGGAAAGGGCGCTGCACGAAGCGGCTCACGATGCCCTCGCTGTAGTAGCCACGCTTGCCAGAGGGATCGCTGAAGCACCACAGCGCATCACCTGGCGTCACATCCAGGCTGAGGGGCAGGGGAGTGAGTGGCTTTTCAGAATGCACACGCAGGATGGCGCAGTCTGTGCCGCTGCTCACGGCTAGGATTTCCGTCACCGGCAGCACCTCATTGTCATCGGTGGCAGCGAGGAGAAAGCCCTCTCGCATCTTCGGTGGTGCAGGCAGCACATGACCACAGGTCGCCACCGCGCCATCGGCGGTGATGGCATAGCCGCCGGAGAGATCGAGGTGCCATTTATCGCATTCTTCGCAGAGATAGAGGTGCCCCACACGGATGTGCGCCTGCCTCGCACGCTGCCAGCGTTCGCGGGAGCTGAGTGGCTTCGTTTCGGCAGGCGGCAGCATGAGTTCACAAGAGGAGCGGGTGAGCTGCTGCTGCGCTTGGGTCATGGGTAGCAGTTTTCCAGCCTCTCGCAGGGCCTGCGCTTTCTTCAAAAGCACTGCCTGTGAGGCGCTGCCGCGGCCCTCGGGATACACAGGCACGCCGGGTGACTGAGCAAGGGTGATGCTGGCGGAGAAAAGGAAGATCCAGGGCAAATGCATGATCCCACATGCTAACAAAGCCGTCCCTGCGCTGCAATTCACAAGCCATCGCGGCATAGAATTCATCGACAAGTGTCCTGAACTGCCTAAATGACCGCCCCTCCTATCCGCCCCATGAACGTCCCGCTCACGGAAATCGCCGCTGCCATCCACGCGGCATCACGCATCGCAGTCACCGCCCATGTGCGGCCGGATGGCGATGCGGTGGGCTCACTCCTCGGGCTGGTTTTGAGCCTGCGAAGCCTCGGAAAGCACGTCACGGCCATTTTGGAGGATGGCGTGCCATCGAATCTCACCTTCCTCCCCGGTACGGAAACGATCATCCAGCCTGACGGCCGTGTTTTGGATATCGACCTCGCCATCGCAGTCGATACCGCCACGCATGTGCGCATCGGCGATGGGGTCGTGAAGGCCTTCTCGGCGGCTCCTAAGCTCGTCAACATCGACCACCACGGCACCAATCCCGGCTATGGTGATCTCGCGCACATTGACACCACCTCGCCAGCCGCAGGTCAGATCGTGTATGACCTCCTCCAAGCGGGGAATTTCCCCATCGACGATGCCGTGAGGCAAAATCTCTTCGTCGCCATCTCGACGGATACCGGTTCCTTCCAGTTCTCGGGCACCAACGCACGCACGCACCGCATCGCTGCGGAGATGTTGGAGGCGGGGCTGGATGCCGCCCGCCTCGCCACCCTCTGCTACCAGTCCTCCCCACGCCGTCGCATCGATCTGCAACGCGCCATGCTCAACGAGATGGCTTTCCGCTCCGGCGATCGCATCGCGAGCTGGAATCTCACGCAAAAGCTCATGGACGAGGTCCAGATGGAGCCTGGCGATACCGAGGGCCTCATCGATACCATGCGCGGCATCGATGGCATCGTGGCCTGCGTTATTTTTGAGGAGATCGAAAACGGCAAAATCCGCGTCAGCTCACGCTCCAAAGATTCCCGCGTCAATGTTTCCAACGTGTGTGTGCTCTTCGGCGGCGGCGGGCATCCCATGGCCGCCGGAGCACGCTTAGGCGGCCCCATTGAAGAAGCCGCCGCTAAATTCCTCTCTGCTCTCGATGATGAAGTCCGACGACTCGATTAACGGCGTGCTCCTGGTCGATAAAGGCCAGGACATGACCTCCCATGACGTGGTGGCCGTGGCTCGCCGCTGCCTCAACACCAAAAAGATCGGCCATTGCGGCACCCTCGATCCGATGGCTACCGGCATGCTCATCCTCGTCGTCGGCACCGCCACTCGCATCCAGGATCTCCTCATGAGTGAGGACAAAGAATACACCGGCACCATGACCTTCGGTGCCACCACCAACACGCAGGACGCCGAAGGGGAAATTCTCGAACAGAAGCCCGTGCCGGATTTTTCCAAGGAGCAGATCGTCGAGGCCTTCGACCAGTTCCGAGGCGATTTTTACCAGACGCCGCCCATGGTCAGCGCCGTGAAGATTGATGGTGTCCCGCTCTACAAACTCGCCCGCCAAGGTAAGGAGGTCGTTCGTGAGCCACGCTTCGTCCGTGTTTATAACTACGACATCAGCCGCGTCGAGATGCCGCAGGTCGATTTCCGCGTCGTGTGCAGCAAAGGTTTTTATGTGCGCACCTATGCGCATGACATCGGGCAAAAGCTCGGCTGCGGTGCCCACCTGAGCGCCCTGCGACGCACTCGCAGCGGTCATTTCACCCTGGAGCCGGGCAAGCACGTCACCTTCGACATGCTCAAAGGCGGCCAGCGGGATGCCTGCCTCTCCTCCATGCTCTCGCTTTACGATGTCTCGAAGATGCGTGGAGCATAAGCGAGCGACCCCTCTAAAAAGAGAAAGCGCCCCAGGCGGAGCTGGAGCGCTTTCAGACCCACCTGTGCCGTCCGAGACAGCGGGCTCACGTATCCCATGAGTCCAGGTGGGTGCTCGCAGGATCGGGATGCTGTCTTCCAGTGAAGGCATGACATGACATCCCAAATGCGCAGCTCCCGATAGGTTTGAAACGGGCCGGGCCACAAAGCTCAATAACGAACACTGCAGGAAATTCGGTGGTGCGAGGTGCTGGAAAAGATCATGCGGCATCTGCCGCCATGCTACGAGCGTAATGGTGGGAAAGCGTGGAAGCAACCACTGCTTGCCACGGCCTGCTGAAGGCTTAAAAACAACCTTTCCATGCCTCGAAATATCCTCATCACTGGAGCCAACGGAGCCCTCGGCCTCGCCATCGCCGAGTTTTTCCTCTCCCACGAGCCTGAAGCCATCGTCCACCTCGGCGTGCGTGAGCGGCGTGAGCGTGCTGCCGCCCTCGTGGAGGGCTCCGCAGGCCGTGCCAGGCTGGTCACCCTCGAAATCACCGATCCCGAAGCCTGGAAAGCCTCCATCGAGCAGATCGGCAGCGTGGACGTACTCGTGAATAACGCCGGTTTTCATGAGGATGCGCTTTTGGCCAATATGAAGGCGGATCAATGGTCCCGCGTGCTCGAAGGCAATCTCGGCTCCGTCTTCCATGGCTGCCAGGCGGTGATGCCGGGCATGATGCGGCAGCGCGGCGGGCGCATCGTGAACATCGCCTCCCTCAGCGCCATTCACCCGCCCGCAGGCCAGACGAATTATGCCGCTGCCAAGGCCGGCGTCGTCGGCCTCACCAAAAGCCTCGCCAAAGAAGCGGCTCGTATGGGCATCACAGTGAATGCGGTGCTGCCCGGTTACATCGAGGGCGGCCTGCCGCCGGAATGGAGCGAAGAACACCTCAAAGCGCTCAAGATGCAGCTTCCGATGCGCCGCTTCGCCCGGCCTGCCGAGGTGGCGGCGGCGGTTTTCTTCCTTGCCAGCCCGGAGGCCAGCTATATCACTGGCACCGCTCTTCCCATCGACGGCGGCATGATTTGAACCCCGCCGCGCTTTCCTTTCCGATCGTCACATGCTCACACGCCAGCGCCTCAAAGAACTCCTCATCGCCGAGCTCATGCTCGATCTCAAAGCCGCCGACATCGGCGATGAGACACCCCTTTTCGGACCCTCCGGCGTCGGCCTTGATTCCGTGGATGCGCTCCAGATCGTGGTGATGCTCGAAAAGCATTTCGGCTTCAAAATGGCCGATCAGGAGCAGGCCAAGCAGGTGCTGCAATCCGTCGATTCCATCGCGCAGGCTGTCGAAGGGGCCAAAGCGGCGGCTTGAGCCGTGAAACGCAGGCTCTCCATCGCCTTCCGGCTTGTCATCAGCGTGGTGCTGCTGGTGCTGTTGTTTCGTGAGCATGGTTTTATCTCCGAGATCGTGCCACGGCTGGGTGCGCTGCTGCAAAACTGGCCCTGGGTGCTCGCCGGGCTGACCGCCTCCATGATGGGGCTGGTCTTTTGTGCGCTTCGCTGGTTCGTCATCCTCCGGGGATACGCCCCGCACATGCCGCTGTGGGTCATGGTGCGCACGGAGATCACGGCGGCCTTTTTCAATATCTCCTCGGTCGGCGTGCTCGGCGGGGATGCTTACAAGATCATGTCCATCTCTCGCCGTCTGCCCGGCCAGGCGGCGCAGGTGGGCGTCTCGCTGATGCTCGATCATGTCACCGGCTTCATCGCGGTGGGGTTGCTGTTTTTTGGCTGCTTCGCCGCCATCTGGCCACGCTGGGAGGCCCTGGGGCATGATGCCCAATTGCTGCTCGGCGGCTTCAGCGGCTTCATGGGCGTCTCGCTCGCTGGCATGATCCTCTCGTGGATCACCTTCAAGCCCAAGGTGCTCGCTTGGGGAAAGCGCAGCTTTCCGCGACTGCTCGGCAACGCCTTCTTTGAAAGCCTCTCCGAAAAGCTCATCACGGCCCATGATGTCATCCTCGCCCTTTGGCGGCGGGGCTTGGTGAGCGTCCTCGTTTCCACCGGCGTGTATGCCAGCCTGTTTTTCACCTTCTACTGCGCCCTGCGGGCCGTCGGGGCGGATGCGCCGCTGCTCGATGTGATCACTGCCATGCCCGTCGTCGATGCCATGGCCTCGCTGCCCATCTCCATCTCCGGCCTCGGCGTGCGCGAGCGCACCTTTGAGGCGCTGCTCTCCAGCTTCTCAGGCGTGCCGGAGGCTGCGTGCGTCTCCGCCGCCTTCATCGGCTGGCTGTTTTCCGTGTTTTGGGGATTGGTGGGAGGCGTTTTGTTTCTCAAAGGAGGTCGTGAGGTCAAATCATGAGCGCCCTGGCCGGAAAACGTGTCGCCATCTCGCTTGGGGCCTCGTTCATGGGCTATGCCACGCACGCGGGCTTCCTCGCCGAGATCGCCCGGCAGGGCCTGCGACCCGTCGCCGTCGGGGGATCGTCCGCCGGAGCCATCGCCGCCGGATTGTTCGCCGCTGGTCTTTCTGCTGGAACCATCCGCGAGGCCGTCACCGGCACGGCTCTGCCGCTTTCCTTCATCCGGCGCACCCGCTGGCTCGTGTATCAGTTACGGCAGATTGTTTCGCGCTGCCAGCCCGGCTTCTTCGATGCCCGTGACGCGGTGACCTACTTTGAATCCCTTGTCGGCCAGCGCCAGATCGAGGAACTCCACGCACCACGGCTGCTCGTGGCGCTCACCGATTTAAAAGCCTCCGAGGCGCTCTTTGTCCAAAGCGGCCCGCTCGCCCGTGCCATGGCCGCCAGCTCGCTCGTGCCGCTCATCTTTTCGGATCTCGAATGGCAGGGCCGCCGCGTCTGCGATGGCGGCGTGGCCCACGAGGCCCCCATCGATCCCTGGTTTCACGATCCAGAGATCGACACCATCGTCATCCACCGCGTCCATCAGCCGGCCGGGCCTCCCCCATGGTTCCTGCCGCTGCGTTTGATTCATACCCTCGCCGCCTCGCATCACTGCACAAACACCCATTGGCTCGCTGATCGCCGCGCCCTCGCCCGCCTGCACGGCAAGGAACTCATCGTCCTCGAATCCAGCGTCGCCGCGCCCTCGATCTTCAGCCGCGCCAGCCGCGAAGCCTGTTACACCGCAGGAGAAGCCGCCGCGCGTGCGTTTATCCAATCCCCAACCTCATGAGTAAGCCCACCGACATCGTAGTCTCCGCCGCCGAAGTTCATTTTCTGCCCGTCACCATGCGTGTGCCGCTCAAGTTTGGGCCAGAGACGGTCACGAACGTCGTCTGCCTCCGTGTCAAAGTCACCGTGCGCGATGGCAGTGGCCGCGAGGCCATCGGCTGGGGCGAGACACCGCTCAGCGTCTCCTGGGTGTGGCCCAGCACACTCAGCGTGGCCGTGCGCACGGAGCGCATGAAGAGCTTCTCCGAGCTGCTGGCGAAAAAAATCGTCGGCAGCGGTCTGCGCGGTCATCCGATGGAGATCGGCCAAGACTTCATCCACGGTGAGCTCGCTACCGCCACGCAGGAGGCCAATGCCGCTGCCGGGGGTGATCCGATGCCCTACCTCGGCTCGCTCGTGGCCTTCAGCGCCTTCGACATCGCCATCCACGATGCCTTTGGCCGCCTGCATGAGCGCGATATCTACACCTGCTACAATGCCGAGTTCATGAGCCGCGACCTCGCCGCCTTCATCACGCCAGAGGAAGGTAGTGGCCTCGACTTCCGTGGCAGCTATCCGCAGGACTTCCTCGTCATGGACGCCCCGAAACAATTGCCCGTGTGGCATCTCGTCGGCGGTGTGGATGCCCTCGAAGCCTCCGATTTGACCGGCAGTGAGCCGAAGGACGCGCATCCCGTGCTCCTCGCCGATTGGATCCAGCGCGATGGATTGAAATGCCTCAAAGTAAAACTCCGCGGCACCGATGCCGCGTGGGATTACGAGCGCATGGTCCGCGTGGGCCGCATCGGCTTCGCCAACGGCGTCCGCTGGCTCAGTGCCGACTTCAACTGCACCGTCAAAGAGCCCGCCTACGTCAACGCGATCATGGACAAGCTTCTCCGCGATGAACCCGAGATCTACGCTCGCACTTTGTATGTCGAGCAACCCTTCCCCTACGACCTCGAAGCCAACCAAATCGACGTGCGCAGTGTTTCCGCCCGCAAACCGCTTTTCCTCGATGAAAGCGCCCACGACTGGGAATTCGTCCGTCTCGGCCGTCGCCTCGGCTGGAGCGGCGTGGCCCTCAAAACCTGCAAAACACAGACAGGCGCCCTTTTGAGCCTCTGCTGGGCCAAAGCCCACGGCATGCCCCTCATGGTGCAGGACCTCACCAACCCTATGCTCGCCATGATCCCGCATGTGCGCCTCGCCGCGCACGCTGGCACGATCCAAGGCGTCGAGTGCAATGCCATGCAGTTCTACCCCGATGCCTCCATCCCTGAAGAAGCCATCCACCCCGGCCTCTACCGCCGCCGCGAGGGAATCGTGGATCTCAGCACGCTGCGTGGCCATGGCTTCGGCTACCGCGAGAGCGAGGTGAAGCGCGTGCTGGCGTGAACTGGATATTCAATCCTCCCCGTATTTGCAAAGCAGCATCCAGAGGTGCTGGGTATCGGCCTCGGTGATGCCGGCGTGAGCTGCCAATGCCTCCTCGTCAAAGAAACGACGTGCCTGCGTCTTTAGCGTGCGGTGAAAAAAGGCCTTCAACCGTGCGGGTGTCGTCTGATGGCGTTCGGCCAGTTCCTCCTGCGTGGGCATGGGACGTGGCGGCCAGCGATCGAGAAGGGCGATGGGTAGCAGATCACGGACGAGGGCACCGTGACCTTTGGCCTCGTGCTTCTGTTGCAGCCGCGCTTTGCCAGCCAGCCAGATCTCGCGTGCCAGCATCAGGTCAAACGTGGGTTCCGGGGCCAGGTGGGCGAGGTGGGCCGCCCGGTAGCTGTGCTCCGCATGCTCGGGGTCAAACTCCACAAACTCGCGACCACCGCCGCGCTTGAGGGCGGAGGTCGAGACGCGATGGCTGATCTCCATGTTTCGGAAGCAGCGGATCAGCCAGGTGCTCAGCCGCGTGCCGCGGGCAGGATCAAACCGTTGCAGCAGCCCGTCCCGCACCACCTCGACGAAGAAATCTTGCACCCGGTCCTGCGCGTCGTGCTCCTTCAGGCCCAGCGAGCGGGCGTAGCCGTAGATCGCCGGGTAGTATTGCGTGCAAAATCGGGCCACAGAGGTTTCTCGCTTCCTCGCATCCTCATGGCGGAGACTGGTGATCAGCGTCCCCGAGGTCGTCGGAAAGAGCTTAGCGTGCACTGGAGGGGAGGCTGGGGGCAAAGACATCGGCTGATGGAATGCTACCCCATTCGCATGTCGTTCGTGACAGTGGGTGAAAAATATTTTTTCCCCCGGTCTTGAGGCTCGTTTACTCTCGCCGCCTGTTTTGTCTGATTTGAATTCATCTCACCTGCTCGCCCCCTTTGGCTGGAGTCATCGTTTTGATGACCTCCAAAGCATTGGTTCTGGAGCCATGGGGCAGGTTTGGAGGGCCAAAGAGACGGCTACTGGCCGCATCGTGGCCTTGAAGCTCCTCGATCCTGCCCGCAGCGGGGATGAGCAGACGCTCGCCCGCCTCGAAATGGAAGGGGAGACGCTCACCCGCCTCCGCGAGGCCGGGGCGCATGAAAACGTCGTTCCCATCCTCGATTTCCAAATCACCGAGGAGCACGCCTGCCTCGTCATGGAATACGTTCCGGGGCTCAATTTGAAGAACTGGTGCTCCACCTACCAGTCCAGCCTCACCGAGCGGGTGAAACTCATCGCCCAGGTGGCTCGTGCCGCAGGCTGGTTCCACGGCCTCGGCGTGGTGCATCGCGATCTGAAGCCGGCGAACATCCTCGTCCACGCCACCACGCACCAGCCCGTCATTGTCGATTTCTCCATCGCCAAGCAGGACGAAGGCCTCACGCTCACCCTCACGAATGAGGCCCTCGGCACAGCCCCTTACATGGCCCCGGAGCAGATCGACCGTGCGCGGGGCGAAATCTCCCCCGCCACGGATGTTTATGCGTTGGGAGCCACGTTTTTCGAGCTGCTCACCCAGGTCCATCCGCATCCAGGCGATCTAGCTCAAGTTGTGCACCGACACGCCGAGGAAATTCGCCCCGCGCCACCCTCCGCCTTGAATCCCGAAGTGCCTCGTGATCTCGAGTGCCTCGTTCTCAAGGCCCTCTCCCACCGTCCGGCGGATCGCTACGCCGATGGCATCGCCTTGGCGGATGACCTGGACCGCTTCCTAGCCGGGGAGCCGGTGAAAGCCCGTCCACTGCCCTTGGTGACCCGTGTCCTCCGTCGCGCCCGGCGGAAGCCCGCCCTCACCGCTGCGCTTGCGGCCTGCTTGGTGCTCGGAGCCTTCGCGCTATGGAATATGCGGCACGAGGCCGCGCAGCGGGAGCGCTTCACTTTGGAGACGAAGCTCACCGCCGCCATGCAGCAGGAGATTTGGGATGAAACCAGCCTCGCCGGAGCGGAGTCCACCCTCCTCTCCTTGGCCCAGTATGACCCCGCGCTGGCCAGCTCTCTCCGCCAGCGCCTCCATCTCGATGTCTCCCACGATATCGAGGCCCGTCTCCAGCAGCCCCACCTCCGGGATGAGGACTTCACCTGGCTGCAAAGCACCGCTGAGTGGCTGAAGCCGCGCCTTCCTGAGCAGGCAGGCCATTTGCAAAGCCTCATCACCGAACGTGCAGGCCGCTGGGAGACGCAGGCGGAGCTGCGACCGCCCTTTGCGGATTTGCAGGGGCTCTTTCCACGCTCTCACGTCGGCGTCGTGAAGGGTCTGCTTCATTCACTTCATACGGAGCCGAATAAAACACCTGGGATTGTCATCACGGATGCCATCTCGGTGCCGATGGAGATCGAATGCACGTTTGTGGCCTCGGGGGATACCTTCCACCACATCTCCCTCGGCTTCCTCCATGCGAACGCGGTGATCGAGCTCGCACTCTACAAGGCCAAGCATACCTCCCTGCGGCGAAGCATCAGCAGCACTGAGATCGATCCGGAAAGCTACATCCTGTATCTCATCCAGAATGGCGAGTACAAACACGGCCTCCACCTCCCCGACACGCGGCTCTTGGACCAGCCCTTTCGCCTGACACTGCGTCTCGAGCGTGAGCGGGCGGAGGCCACGCTCAATGGCAGTTCGTCTTTGCGCCTGGACTCCCCATTCGCCCTCGGCTCCGCCCAGCCTCACAACTTCTGCCGCATCTCCTGGCCTGCCGATGTGGGCCTCCAGCACCTCGCCCTGCGCACCCGGCGGGCGGATGCGGTCAGCCCGCTGGAAGAGGCAGACCTCCTGGCCACCCAGGGCCAGTGGGCCGCCGCACGCCGCCGCTATGAAAACCTACGCGGTGATCCTCAGTTCGGCAGCGAGGCCGATTGCAAGATCGCCCAGTGTTTGTGGCAAGAGGGGGAAAAAGCCGCCGCACGGGCAGAGTGGGAAACGTTCATCCCTAAACCCTCTTCACCCTGGCGGGATCGTAGCCTCCTGCAACTCTCGATGCACAGCCTCCTCAATCAGGAGTGGACCGCAGCCTCCCGCTATCTCCACCTGCTGCCGGAGCACTTCTCGCCGTCGCTCCTGAGCCAGATCGAGAGCCAGCTCGACGTCGCCCTATCCGACCTCCTCGTCACGACGAGCCTGGGCATTGTAAAGCCCCGAACGGATCGTGCGGCCGTCACCGCCATCACCCAGGCCTTTCAGTTCCTGCAAACCCCGCCGCTGCACCTCGCCAACCGCCTCGGCATGCCCCACCACTTCGCCCGGCAGGATGAGCAGGCTAGGGCGCTCTATGCCACAGGTTTGCTCGCCAAAGCTTTTCCCCTGAGCGATCCCGACAGCCTCACCGCCGCCACAAACTGCCTCGATCAGTGGTGTCGCCTCGGCCCATCGGAAAGCGACAACCAACTGACCGCTGCTCTCGAACGCTGGAAGGGGACGACGAATGGGCGGGCCATCAGACACATGGAAAAAGCTCGCAAGGCCGCACGAGCGGCGAGTCTCCGCCCAGCCATCGCCTCCATCCGCCAGGCACGCGAAGAGCCCACAAAACTCGACACCCGCCTCCACACCAGCCTTTGGCTGCTGGAGGGCATGCTCTACCGCATCCAGAAAGACGAGGCCAAAGCCCAGCTCGCCTGGCAAAAAGGCCGCCAAATCGCCGCCACCGTCACCCAGCGGCATCCGCTGCACCTCTTTGATAGCCTCCTGCTCCACAGCCTCACGCAAAGCTGGAATCCTCAAACGACGGGCGATGTTCTCACCACCCTCGCCAGCCGTCATCTTCCCAAGGAAGACCGTCCCGCCGCCCAGGCCGCCTTTGATGCCGTCTTTCTCACCGATCCCGCCTGGATCACCACCTTCAACGCCGTGCTTCAAAGCGATGCCGGGCGCATCTTCGCCGAAGACTACGTTTTGTGCCGCCAGCCCCCGCTTGAGCTTTTCCAGCGTTTCTACCGCCTGCTCTTCGAGCACTACTTCCTCAGCACCGCCTTTCCGCAGCCCACGCCGGAGCA
>JBEIGR010000098.1:0-12686 GCA_040381795.1 Verrucomicrobiaceae bacterium
GTGCCTCTGTGGTGAAGAAAACCGCTGAGAGTGAACCACAGAGGCACGAAGGACACAGAGGACTGCTCGGGAAAGTCACTGCCGCAGGAAGTCATCGAGAGTCTCTCATTGAAACGCCAAGGACTTTTTGCGGTGGCGACTGCTCCACTTTCCTTACCTCTCGTCCTTGGCGGCGGGCTTGCGCACCTGGATGCTGTCAAAGCCGAGCTTCTCGCCAGCATACTTGAGGCACTTCACGATGTTTTCTTCTTCAAAGGCGAGGTGATCCTCCAGGCCGCGGTTTTTCACCGAGGGCAGTTTTTCAGCTTTGCGGGCCTTCACCATCGACAGCGTGCGGGCGAGCGTGGTGGCGGGTTTGTCGGGGAAGGTGGCCCAGTAGCTTTCTCGGAGGCAGGGAATCTCCAAAGGATCACGGGTGATCATTTCAAGATGATGCTCGATCTCGGGATTGGCCTTTTCGATGAGGTCCAAAAGATGCGGAAGATCGAGTATGCCTTCACCAAGCGGGACTTCGGAGAGCAGGAAGCCTTCGGCGTATTCCTGAACAGCCATGTCCTTGATGTGCGTGGTGACGGCGAAGGGCGCGAGAGCCTCGACGACGGCGATGGGGTCTTCGAGCAGGGCGATGGAATTACCGAGGTCGATGGCGCAGCCGATTTGAGGGCTGGAGAGACGGGTGAGCATCTCGACGAGCTCGGGAGCATGGAAGTCTTTGTGATTTTCGATGCCGATGCGCACGCGATGGCGGCGGGCCAAGGGCTCGGCGAGCTGCATGGAGCGCCACGCGGCCTCTTTGAAGGCCTTGAAGGCATCAAGCGAGGCAAAGTCTTCGTAGCGTCTGCCGCCGACGTAGCTGCGGAAGATGGTGGCACCGGCTTCCTTTCCGAGGCGTAGCTCCTGCTCGAAGCGGGAGACATCGGCCTCGTTCTTGGGAAGCGTGATGCTGCCTTCGAGCTTCATGCCGTAGGACTCACAGGTGTGGCGCACTTTGCCCGCCAGCTCGCGGTTCCAGTCGGCGACACCGATTTGGAGACTGCCTGCGCCGAGGCTGCGCACATGATCGAGCACATCGAGCGGGTTGGTGAAGGGCGGCTGCCTCAGGCTGGAGTAGCGGCCGTGCCAGCGCTTCCAGTAGGAATGGATGACGATGCCTAGGCGCTTCCGCCGCGAGAGCGCTGCGGGTGCGGCAGTGGCTCCGGCGAGGGCGAGCGAGGAGGTGATGAGGGCGCGGCGGTTCACGAGAATGAATTTCACTTCATGGCGCAGCGATACGGCGTCTCGAGAAGCAGCGTGCAAAGCGCTTGGCGGTAGGTGGCATCTGCGGCATCGCCAGCGGGATAGTTTGGACGGCCTCTTTTGAATGAACCATCCGCGTCCTGCGCAGCCGCAGTTTGTTTCAGCACGGCGGAGGCAAAGGTTTTCCATGCGGGGCCGCCCTCGAGGCAGAGAGCGTGTGCGTAACCATGCCAGCAGTAGAGATTGCAGTTCGCATTCCAATCCGGCGGCTCGGCGGCGAGGAAGCCGGCGAGGAATTTGGAGGCCTTTTTGCCGTCTCCGGCTTCGGTGTTCTCCATGAGATAAAGGCCTGCCAAGGCTCCACCCGTGAGAGACCATTGGTTGTAATGGGTGTCTCGGCTAGCTCCGCCAAATCCGCCATCTTTCGTCTGCATGTCCTTGATGTAGCTGATGGCTTTTTGAATGCAGAGATCGAGTCCGTCGATCTTGATCTTGGTCTCGCGGGCGAGTTCGAGCACGAGGAAGTGCCAATTTGCCAGGGAGAGATCTCCATTCTTGCTATCCGCACGGTAGGCGATGGCATCGCCACCGTAGGTCCATGATCCGGCATTGTTTTGCTGGGCAATGATGAGCTTCACCGCGCCTTCAAAGGTCTCGCGTAGGCCAGGAAGTGATTTCGAGCCGTAGCGGGCCATGAGGTAGGCTTCACCGAGTGCCTTCGCGGCGATGGCGTGCTCGTAGGTGCCGCTGCCGCCTTTTCCACCGACCCAGTTTTCGCTGAGCATGCCGTGCGGATTGGCCTTGGAGAGGCTGATGAGATACATGAGGCCCTTCATGATGGCATCGCTGTATGCGGCGGAGTCCGGTGTATCGCCGTGACCGTAGTAGCATTGCAAAGTGAAGCCAGTCATCGCGGCTTTGTTACCACGGCTCCAGGAGCCATCGGCGTTTTGGCTGATCTTGAAGCCATCAAGTGAGCGGACGACAGCGGCCTCCACCTCGGCGCTGCCGCCGGATTCGAGTACTTTGGCGAGCCGGGCATCGGCGGTGGCACGGGCTTGCCAGCGTGGCGGTAGATTCACGGCAGCGGGTGCCGAGGACGATGTGGTGGCCGCAGGTGATGCCTGCATGACGGCCCACTGCTGCTTCGCGTAGTCTTTATCCGGCGGGCTGAGACTTTCGATGGGGATCTCGGCATTGGAGCCGTCCTTCAACTGCACGAGGATGGTGCGGCGGGCGGCATTTAAGCCGGTCATCGTGGCCTCGATGAGCTGCCCGCTAGTGCTCGTCCAAAACCTCATCTCAGCTGCCCGTGTGAGTGGCGTGAGGTAAAGGAACAAGAGGAGCCAGCGGGCTTTCATGGCTGAGCGAAGGTGTTATTTGGCCGCTTTGGCCTGTGCCTGGCTCTCTGGAGAAAGGCGGGCGAGAGGAACGGCATGCGTGGTGCCCGTGGCGGTGACGGTGAGGACGACGTTGTCACCTTCCAGTCGCACGAAAGTGGCGTCGATGACCTTGCCATCGGCGCTGGTCCATTTTTGAGCACCGCCAGCGGTGGGGGCTGCGGCAGCGGGTGCCGCGCCGCCGGTCAGGCTGGCCCCTTCGGTGATCCAGGTTTCCAGCAGCTTCAGCTCGGAGGGGCTGAGGCGGTTCTTGCCCTTGGGTGGCATCACATCTTCATCGTCATCAGGAAGGGTGCAGTAGATGAGCATGGTGCTCTTCTTCGGTTCACTGGGCACGATGTGCTTTCCAGCGCCGATGCTTTCCGGCATCTTGTCATCGGCGAGATCGACATCACCCTTCACCTTTTTGCTGGTGTGATGGCACTCGTAGCACTTCGCCCGGAAGATAGGCGCGATCTGGCTGGCGTAATCCACGGCGGAGGCGGTGGCGGCGGCCACGCTGAGGGTGGCGAGGGCGATGATGGCTGTTTTCATGGTTGGGTGTGTCAGGGAGAGACGAATTCGAGGTCGTGGAGCTTGCGAAGACCTGCTTTGATGGAGGCGGCGAGGCTATCGAGCTCGCCGAGACCGAACACGGCACGGCGCTCGGCGAAAACATTGATCAGGCCGCTATCCTCCGGGCGGGTGCTATTCCAGTGTGCTCCGCGAAGCGCGGACTGGTGCTTCGCGGTCAAGCGATTGTAGGCTTGGTTCAAGGCCGCTCGCTGGGCCTCGATGGCTTTCCGCAGCGCCTGGGCCTCCTCTTGGGAGGCGCTTTTTGTTGTCGTTGAGGTGCTGCTCATGCCGGGACGTGGCTTGCGGGAAGCATCGAGCTGAGCACCGAGGGATTTCGCCTTACCCAGGCGAGCGAGGCGCATGTTATCCGCCGATTCTTCCTCATCAAAACAGGCCAGCCAGCGGATCTCGTCCCCGCCCAGGGCCAGTGCCACCTTGGTGAATCCATTCTCATGCCGGATGGCGAGCTGATCGTCCACCACGCCGGTGATCTCCGCGTTTTTCAGCAAGCGACCATCTCCCAGGGCGATTTCGCTGAATGGCTTGCCGACGAGGGCTTTGCGGCGGTCACCTTTGTATTTCTCCCAACGTTCCTCGAGCTTGCGCATTTCCTCCTCCTTATCCGCAGCCTCCTTTTTGGCCTGCTCCAGCCTTGCCTGGAGCTCGACGGTCTGCGCCTGCTGCTGCTGGGCCATGAGCAACTGCGTATGCATCTGCCGGATTTGCACGTTCAGCGTATCCACGGACTTTTGCAGTTCCTGATTTTCCTTTTGCAGCGCCTCATAGTCACTCGTTGGAACGCAGCCAGCCATAGTCAGGAGGCAAGATGCGGAGAGCGCAAGCCAGCGAAGACGTAGGATGAAAGTGGGAAGGTTCACGGGAGCGGTAATCGTGAAAATCCTAGCCGCCTGCCTCCAGTCTGTCACGCTCAGGCTTTGCTTTTGTCATCGAATCTTGCGGCGGCCTCCAGCGCCTGCCACACTCCGCCCTCTTTATGCCTCACGATCTCCACGCCGCCCTGAAACAGCACTTTGGCCATGCGGCCTTCCGCCCCGGTCAGGAGCAGGTCATGCAGGCGCTGCTCGCCGGGCGCAGTGCGCTGGCCCTTTTTCCCACCAGCGCGGGCAAATCCCTCTGCTACCAGCTTCCGGCGCTGCTCATGGACGGCGTCACGCTCGTCATCTCGCCGCTCATCGCCCTGATGAAGGATCAGGTGCAGGCGCTGAAGGCTCGTGGCATCGCCGCCGCCCGGCTCGATTCATCACTGAGCGCCGCAGAGGCCATGCAGGTCTTTGAAGACATGCGAAACGGCACGCTGAAGCTGCTCTACATCGCCCCCGAGCGGCTCATGAATGAAAACTTCGTCGAACGGCTCAAGCAGCTCAAAATCTCGATGATGGCCGTCGATGAAGCGCACTGCATCTCCGAGTGGGGGCACAACTTCCGCCCCGAATACCTTCGACTCGCTCATGTGGCACGGGAACTCTCCATCCGGCCCGTTTTGGCCCTCACCGCCACCGCCACGCCCTCCGTCGCGACAGACATCCGCAAGGCCTTCGAGATCGCGCAGGCCGATCACGTGCAGACCTCCTTCCTGCGATCAAATCTACACTTCCGCATCACCGCCTGCACCGCGCAGCAGCGTCTCGCCCTGCTCACGAAGCTGCTGCTGAAGCGCAAGGTTCCCAGCATCGTGTATGTGACGCTGCAAAACACCGCCGAGCACGTCGCCACGCATCTTCAGAAAAGCGGCGTGAATGCCCTCGCCTACCATGCGGGCTTGGCGGATGAGCATCGGCACGCCGCGCAGGATGCCTTTATGAGCGGGCAGACGGATGTCATCGTGGCCACCATCGCCTTCGGCATGGGCATCGACAAAGCGGACATCCGCGCCGTCTATCATTACAACCTCCCGAAGACGCTCGAAAACTACTCGCAGGAGACCGGCCGCGCCGGACGAGATGGCAAAACCTCCGTCTGCGAAATGCTCGCCTGCGCCGATGACTGTATCGTGCTGGAAAACTTCACTTTTGGCGACACACCCACGCCGCAGGCCATCCGTCAGCTCCTCGATCACCTCCTGCTCGGCGGCAGCGAATTCGATGTGTCGATGTACGATCTCTCGCACGCCACCGACATCCGCCCGCTCGTCATCGAGACGGTCATCACGAACCTCGAACTCGACGGCATCCTCCGCCCGCTCGGCACCTTTTACGCCAGTTACCAGTTCCGCTTTCTCCAGCCCGAGCCACGCGTGCTCGCCGGGCACAAACCTGAGCGTCAGGCCTTCCTGCGCCGTCTTTTCTCCGTCGGCAAACGCGGCACCAAATGGATCACGCTCAATCCCGATGAAGCCGCCGCCGCGCTCGAAGAGCCTCGCGACCGCATCATGAAAGCCCTCACCTGGCTTCAAGAAGCCGGTGACATCGAGCTAAAGCCTAGCGGCAGCCGTCAGAAGTATCGTCTCAGTGAAGATGCCCACCGCCGCGATCCCAAAGAGATCACGCAAAAAATGCAGCAGCTCTTCGCCGACCGCGAACGACGCGATGTCGAGCGCCTCCGCCAGGTCCTCGAACTCGCCGAACATCGCGGCTGCCTCACGAAGTGGCTCTTGAACTACTTCGGCGAAGCCATGGAATCCGACTGCGGCACCTGCACGAGCTGCAAAGAACGCGAAAAAGGTCTCGCGATGGAGTCCCCCCGCGAAATCCCTCAATCCGCCACCCCGCCCATCACCGCCGAGCACGTCGCCGCTATCCGCGAGCTGCTCAACGAACGTCACGCCTCGCTGCGCAACTCCCGCCAACTCGCCCGCTTCCTGTGCGGACTCACCAGCCCGGCGACGAGTCGCGAACGCCTCAGCCGCCATGCGAGCTTCGGTCTGCTGGAACGCATTCCTTTCGCCGATGTGCTCGCTCAGACGGCGAGCATGGTGAGGTGAAACAGGCGATCAAACATTGAAGCGCCACTCGACGACGTCGCCGTCCTTCATGACGTATTCTTTGCCTTCGATGCGGAGTTTGCCTTTCTCCCGGCACTTGGCGTAAGAGCCGAGTTCCACGAGGTCATGGTAAGGCACGATTTCACCGGCGATGAAGCCGCGTTCGAAGTCGCCATGGATGACGCCGGCGGCCTGCGGGGCCTTCATGCCTTTCACGATGGTCCAGGCGCGGGTTTCCTTCTCGCCGGTGGTCAGATAAGTCTGGAGGCCGAGGAGGTCATAGACGCCTTTGATGAGGCGGGACACACCGCTGTCCGTCACGCCGATGTCGGCGAGGTAGGCTTTGGATTCTTCCTCGCTCAAATCGATCAGCTCGCTCTCGATGGCGGCGCTCACGACGACGGCGCTCGCCTCGTGTGCATGCTTTACATACTCACGCACCTTGCCCACGAAGGGATGGTTGTCGGGATCGTTCGAGGCGGAAGCGAGGTCGTCCTCAGACACGTTGCAGGCGAAAATGCAGGGCTTCGAGCTGAGCAGGAAAAAGGACTTCACCAGCTTGCGCTCGTCATCGGTCATTTCGAGCGTCACAGCAGGCTTTCCGGCGTCGAAGTGCGGGATCAGCTTCTCGCAAATGGCCACCTCGGCTTTCGCCTCCTTTTCGCCTCGTTTGGCATTCTTCTCGGCCTTGTCCTTGCGGCGTTGGATGGCGTCCATGTCCGCGAGGATGAGCTCGGTGTTGATCACTTCGATGTCCGCCACGGGATTGATGCTGCCGCTGACGTGGGTGATGTCGCCATTTTCAAAGCAGCGCACGACGTGGACGATGGCGTCCACTTCGCGGATGTGGCTAAGGAATTTATTGCCGAGGCCTTCACCCTGGCTGGCACCCTTCACGAGGCCGGCGATGTCCACGAACTCAATCGCGGCGGGGATCAGCTTCGAGGAGCCGGAGATCTTCGAGAGCACCGCGAGGCGCTCATCCGGCACCGTCACGACGCCGGTGTTCGGCTCGATGGTGCAGAAGGGATAATTCGCTGCCTCCGCCTTTCGGGTGCGGGTGACTGCGTTGAAGAGGGTGGATTTGCCTACATTCGGTAGGCCGACGATACCGGCTCGGAGCATAAGGGCGGCGAGACTAGGCCATGATTCCAAACTGGCAAGGGTGGTATTGGATCTTGCAGGCTCGCCAAATCACCCAGCATTCAGGCAGAGAAGCCGGATTCCTCCGCTGAAAAAAGCTCAATCCGATCCAAAAACCCTCACTCGAAGGTCACGCAGGGTGAAGAGGCCTTCTTTGCCCTCCGTAGCCTCCTGTCCACGCATCTTTCGAGCCCCGTCCTGTCGTTTCGGGCCAAACCTCTCCCGCTTCGCCGCGAAGATCGCCTCCACATACCCGCGACTCCCCAGCACCGCTCCGTCCGTGAAGTAACGCACCTTGCACCTCAGCATCTCCGCCACCGGCAGCCGTCCCCCCTTTGAGAGTACCTTCCTCGCCTCCTCCCGGCTGATCTTGCCGCCCGGCCTTCCCGCCTGCCCCCAGGTAAACAACAGCCTCCGGTAATGCTCAATCAGCCCCTGCTCTGGCCTTCCCCCCTGCAATTGCGCCCTCGAAGCCACCTCCAATCCCCGCCTTGCCATCACCACCCCGGCCACCGCTTCGGCATAGCCGCACCATCGATATTCCTTCGGATCCCTCACCAGGCCAGCCCGCACGGGATTGAGGTCGATGTAGGCCGCCGTCATCGCCAGGGCGTCCCCGCCGCCCTCCACCAGCGTGCTTTTGTACCTCTCCTCCCACAGCGTGCCCTTGCGCCCGTGCTGCTTGTTGAACCACTGGGTGAAGCGCTGCTTGAGCGATTTCATGAAGGCGCTGATGTCCCACATCCGTGTCGTCCACGAGTCCAGCAAACGCTGGGCCGCCTCGGGTGCGCCCGCCTCACGAAGCTGCTGGAGCTGAACCCGCACTAGGTGCGCCGTGGTCTTCCCCAGCGATCCCGCAATCATGCGCAGAACCTCTTCCTCTCCCGGCATGACTTCTGGACGGCGTGGCACCTCGACGAGGAGGTGAAAGTGGTTCGAGAGTACGCAAAAGGTCACCACGCGGACCTGGCAAAGCTTTTCATACATGCGCATGAGACCGGTGAACATCTCGCGTTCTGGTCGTTGCAGTACGAAGTCGCGGTTCACGATGCGTGAGACGCAGTGGTAGTAGGCGGTGGGATGATGGGCGGGGGCCTTGAGCCTGGAATGTCGCATGAGAGCAGGAGGAGATGGCGGCCTGTTAGCCGGACCGTCCGGGATGCGCAAGCGGTATCTGATAAAGGGACAGACCTTTTATTTGGACAATGCCGGCGGCTTTTGGGTTCGTTTTGGCTTTTTGGCGTGGCTATTCGGTGGCGGAGGGGCTGGTGAATAGCGACTTCAAGAACGGCGCATCCTTAAACTGGCCGCCTTTGCCTAGGCGGACGATGATGAGCTTCTTCGAAGGCACGACGTAAAGCCGCTGCCCGTAGCTGCCGATGCAGGCGACGAGTTCAGCAGGCGCGGTTTTGCTCAGGCAGATGTTCCGCCAGGATTGGCTCATGAGTTTCCGCTCCATCATCGTCTCCACGTCGATCTCGCGGCCGGATTTCGAGTCGGCGGCGTGGTTGTTCCAAAAGCCGAAGGCATAGGCTTCGTTCGCTTTGCCGCCTTTCATCACCTCCGCGAAGAAGCCGTTGTCCTCGTCGAGCACTGGCTCGCCCTTTTCGAGGATCACCCGGCCTATGCCGCTCCACTGGCGGGCCGTTTGCATCCAGCCGGCGGCGAGGAGTGGAGCGCCTTTGGCATCGGGAAGGTAGCGCTGCGAGCCGAGGCCGAGCGGCGAGAGCACTTCGCGTTCGAGAAACCGAGTGGGCGACTTCTTTTTGAGCTTCCTCGCAAGCAGCTCGTGAAAAACCTGAAGGCTCGCCGGGCCGTAATAGAACCTGTCACCCGGCTGGGCGAGGCTGCGGGCCTTCAGCGCGGCGCCGGTGCGGTCCGGGTGATCGTTGTCGTGCAGCTCCGGCATCGGCGAAAGGCCGCTGGTGAAGTTCAGCAGGTCGCGGATGACGATTTTGCTCTTCGTTTTGTCCTTCGACCATTCCGGTATCGTGGCGGCCACCGGTTCATCGAGCTTCAAAAGGCCTTCTTCTGCCGCGACGAGCGCGGTGAGACTCCAGAAGGCCTTCGTGCCGCTGTAGATCTTTTGCGGGATGTCCTTGCCGCCGCCGTTCGAGTAGGTCTCGCGGACGATTTTGCCATTCACCTTCACTAGGAAGGCCAGACCGCCGGTTTTGGACGAGTAGGCCTCCGCGGCGGCAAAATCCTGAGCCAGCATCCGACATGACGCGGCGAGCAGGCAGGCAAAAAAGAGCGGGAAGGACTTCATCATGCCAAACTTTAAGCCTTGAACTTTAAACCTGAAACCCGAAACCTTGCCCACCCATGCGCATCCTTCTCCTCGAAGACCAGACCAAGCTCCTCTCCTTCGCCAAAAAAGGCCTCGAAGAGCAGGGCATCCAGGTGGATGCCGTGAGCGATGGAGATGAGGCTTGGGAAATGGCCACCAGCACCCCCTACGACGCCCTCGTGCTCGACATCATGGTGCCAGGACGCGACGGACTGAGCATCCTCCGCGGTTTGCGGGAGAAGCGGAACCCCGTGCCCGTCATCCTTCTCACCGCCCGCACCACGTTGCCGGAGAAAATCGAGGGCCTGAATCTCGGCGCGGACGATTACATGACGAAGCCCTTCTTCGTCGAGGAGCTCGCCGCTCGTCTGCGCACCGTGGCACGGCGAAAAGCGGGCGAGGCAAACCATCTCATCCGCGTGGAAGACCTCGCGATGGATCTGCTGGCTCGAAAAGTGACCCGGGCTGGGGTCGAGATCGAGCTGAGCACGCGTGAGTTCGAGCTGCTGGAGCATTTGATGCGCAGCCCCGGCCGCGTCTTTGGCCGCATGCAGATTTACGAGCACGTCTGGGGCTACAACATGGATCCGGAGACCAATCTCGTGGAGGTCTATATCCAGCGTTTGCGTGCGAAGATCGACAAAGACCACGACAAGAAGCTCTTCCGCACCGTGCGCGGTGTCGGCTATGCCATCGGCGGTGCATGAAGACGGAGTTTTGTCCTCAACCGCAGCTCGACTGGCTTTACACCACGCAGCTTTTCGGCATCAAGCTGGGCCTCGACGGCGTCCACCGCCTGCTGCGTGAGCTCGGCCTGCCGCGTGCAGGGATGAAATTCATCCATGTGGCCGGCACGAACGGCAAAGGCAGCACCTGCGCCTTCATCCATTCCATGTTGAAGCAAGCGGGCATCAATGCTGGCCTCTTCACCTCGCCGCACCTCATTCATTTCGGCGAGCGCATCCGCGATGCCGAGCGCCTGATCTCGCCCGACGAGATCGAAAGCGGTATCGCCCGTCTTCGCGACCTCGTGCGCGACTGGGACCCGCATCCAACCTTCTTCGAACTGGCTTTCGCTCTCGCTCTCGACTGGTTTGCGCAGCGCGGCCTCGAATGGATCGTGCTCGAAACCGGCCTCGGCGGCCGTCTCGATGCCACGAACGCCATCACGCCCGTCGTCAGCGTCATCACGCCCATCGGCTGGGATCACATGCAGATCCTCGGCGATACACTCGCGAAGATCGCCTCCGAAAAAGCCGGCATCATCAAGGCCGGCGTGCCCTTCGTCACGCAAACGCAGGACCAGGATGCGCTCGATGTCCTCCTCGTCACCGCCCGTGAAAGAGCCGCATCGCTCACGCTCATCACCGAGCCATGCGAGCTACCACTCGGCCTCGCTGGCCCGCACCAGCGGTGGAATGCAGCGCTGGCTCTCGCGGCTCTGCATGCTGCGGGACTCGATTTGCCTCAAAGCGTGCTCGAAGCCGGTTTGAAGCAGGTGGAATGGCCCGCACGCTTTCAGCGGCTTTGTGCTGATGTCATCCTCGATGGCGCTCACAACCTCGACGCGGCCCGGGTGCTTGCTCAAACCTGGCGTGAGCAATTTCCCAATCAGAAAGCGACGATCGTCTTCGGTGCTGTGGCAGGCAAAGACATCACGGCCGTGCTTCATGAACTCGCTCCGCTGGCCGCCGAATGGCACTTTACGCACTTCGATTCCCCGCGTGCTATTACCGCCGAGGAACTCAAAAACATCCTCGGCACCTCCGACGTGCCCGTTTTCTGCCATCCGACCCTTGCTTCGGCTCTTGAAGCTTCGCAAAGCGCCTCGCCACGCCTCATCACCGGTTCTCTCTATCTCGCTGGCGAGGTGCTGGCGGCATTTCAAAGCGATCGTGGCTCGTATCAGCGGAGCTGGCAGTGAGCCATTTTATTTCGAGCGGAAATGCTCTTTGAGCAGCCGCACGACTTCCTGCACCACCTCGCGGTCCTCCACGCAGCCGTGGCCATGCGGCACGATCTGCTCGCTCTTTGCGGTGTCGAGATGAGAACTCCAGTAGGGCACCACGCCGTCACCAGACTGCTCAGGAGGCCCCCGGCGGCCTCGGTCCCCAATGATCGAATGGTGGGAGACAGAGGGCCGCGTTTGATCCAGACCTTTGAGGAAGGGATGCTGCTCCGAAAGCATGCCGATGCTGACGAAGGAGAAGACGCCCCACTTCGTGATCTGCGGTGAAAGGGCATCCGTGTTGCCATAGAGGATCTGATTCACGATGGTGAGCGAATCGAGAGGGATACGGATCAGCGAAGTGAGGCGGCGCACGATGTTCAGGCTGGCGATGGTGCTGCCGCGATGCGGTGTAGCGATAAAAATGACCCTTTCGACATACGGCAGCGGTTTGACGAAGAGGGCGGCGGTCATGTTTTCGCGGACTTCCCCGCTCACATTCATCTGCGCGGGCGGTTTGCGGAAAATGCCATCCCAGAGGTGACTGCCGCTGTCCGTCACCTGCATGCGGCTGAGCAGTCCGCCCATGCTGTGGCCCACCAGCACCATGCGGCTTATGCCCGGATCGTTGTGATCCGGATCAAAGTGGTTTCGTGCCGCTTCGAGAGATTTGCGCAGCATCGCCGCCGCCTGCGGCACACCCATCGCGGTGGGGTAGAGGAAGTACCACGGCTGGTACTTCTTTCGCAGCACGGGATCGGCGCAGATGGCGTTCACCGCATTCAGCCAGATATGAGGATCACTCAGCAGCCCGTGAACAAACACCACCGGAATGCGATTCGGATCGTAGGCGTCCATGCGGTAGAGCTGGCAGTCACCGAGGGCCTTTTCTGGATAGAGCAGCCCCTGAAGCGAGAAGAGCCCGAAGGCACGCCGGGATAGCGAGAGATGCTTGGGCGCGGTGAAATGTGCTGCGAGCTGCCTTTTACCGCCGGGTGCCTCCACGGTATCCGTGTTCAGGGTATCGTGCAGGCGCAGGTGGCAGCGCCGTGAGCCATCGGGTGCCTTGGCGCTGAAGTGCATCGTGGCCGTCAGCGTATCATTTCCTCCTTTCGGTGGCAGGAAGGGCATTTCCGCCTTCACCGCCTCCGTGCGCTCCACCCGGCCTACCAA
>JBEIGR010000099.1:0-12578 GCA_040381795.1 Verrucomicrobiaceae bacterium
CTCGACGCTCACCGATGTGGCCGACCGCGGTGCCCGCCACGTCGTTTATCTCACGAAATACCTTCACCGCAGCGATTCACGCTTCGCCCAGCCTGATGCAGACATCCGCCGCGACTGGACCGCCGCACTGAAGAAGCTCTTCCCCGACCTCACGGAGGCCGACATCGAAGCCGATTACCTCTTCCGCGCGCCCTTCGTGGAGCCCATTTACCGCCTCGGCCAGAAAAAGCTCTGCCCACCCGAGGAACTCGTCCCCGGCACCCTCTTCCTCGCGAACACCGCCCAGGTTTATCCCATCGTCACCTCCTGGAACGGCAGCGTCACGCAGGCGGAGAAAACGCTCGCGGTCATGGGAGTGAAGGTGGAAGCCCAGCAGGCAAAATCGTCAGTTAAAGCTGCTTCAAAGACCTCTGAGGTCGTCATGACGCCAGCTGTGGCTTGAGTTTCTTCTCTCAAGATACAAAAAAGCCCGGACATTGCTGTCCGGGCTTTTTCGGATGAAGACGAGGCCTCGATTAGGCGAGCATCTCGGTGAGGATGCGGCCGCCGTTGACGATGTCGATGGGGCGAGCGCCGTCGGACATGATGCGCTTCTCGGCATTGATGCCGAGGAGGCTGTACATGGTCTTGGCGAGGTCTTCAGGACCCACGGCATCACGGTCAGGCTCGCCACCGAGGGCATCGGAGGCACCATGGATGTAGCCTTCTTTCACGCCGCCACCAGCCATGGCCACTGAGAATACGCGAGGCCAGTGGTCACGGCCATTGGTGCCGTTGATCTTCGGCGTGCGGCCGAATTCGGAGCTGACCATGACGAGCGTGCGCTTGAGCATACCGCGTTCGTCGAGATCGCGAATGAGGCGGGCGAAGGCTTGGTCGAAATTGGGAGCTTGGCCGTCGAAGGCGCTCTTGATGTTGCTGTGGTGATCCCAGCCGCCGTAGGTGACGGAGACCATACGGACGCCGGACTCGACGAGGCGGCGGGCGAGGAGGAAGCGTTGGCCAGCGGTGTTGCGGCCGTATTCATCGCGGAGCTTGTCGGATTCTTTGGTGAGATCAAAGGCTTCGCGGGCCTTGGCGCTGCTGATGAGGCCATAGGCAGCTTGATAAAAGCTATCCATGGACGCGATGGCGTCGGACTTCTCGGCGGCTTTGAAGTGCTCGTCCACGGCTCCGAGGAGGTTGCGGCGGCGGTCAAAGCGCTTTTCGTCCACTTCCTTCGGCGTGAGGAGGTCACGCACGGTGAAGCCTTTGTCCGCGGGGTCGCTGCCGAGGGCGAAGGGGCCGAAGGCGCTGCTCATGTAACCGGTGCCCTGCTCAGGAGCGATGACGTTTGGCACCACGACGTAAGGCGGGAGGTTGTTCCGGCTGCCCTGCTCGTGAGAGATGATGGAGCCGAAGCTGGGGAATTTGATCGCGGGGCTGGGGCGGTAGCCAGTGAACATGTTGTGGGTGCCACGCTCATGGGCGGCCTCACCGTGCGTCATGCTGCGGATGACGCTGAGCTTGTTCATGATCTTGGCGATGTTCTGGAACTTCTCTCCGACGTATTCTCCGGGGATGCTGGTCTTGATCGGGGTATAGGGGCCGCGGTATTCCGGGGAGGCAAAGGGCTTCGGATCCCAGGATTCGTGCTGGGCCATGCCACCGGGCAGGTAGATATGAATGATGGAATCGGCGACAGCTTTGAAGTTTTCCACTTCGGGCATCGCGGGAGCAGCCTGGAGGCGCAGCATATCTGGCAGGGTGAGGCCGAGGCTGCCGGCCATGCCGACGTAGAGGAAATCGCGGCGGCTCACGCCAGCGCGGAGATCAAGGTGGTTACCTTGGCAGTGGGGATGCATTTTCATGGGGTGCGGAGAGGTAGTATTTTTTGAAAAACAGGGTGCGAAGAGGCATAACCTACGAGTGGCTCTCGCAATTATTGCACAATCATCGCATTTTTCGCCCTTTGATATGCATCTGGACGCAAAATCTATGCCAATCAATCCTGCCAACCTTGGCGGACGATTTCGGTGACCCACACCTGCTTGGGCGAGGGAGCGTTGAGCGGGTATTTGAGACGTAGCGTGAGCGGCAGGGCGGCTCCGTTGGATTGCTTGAGCCAGAATTCGATCTGCTGGGCAGCGTTGCTATCACGCTCCAGGTAGCCGTGAATCATCGGCGCACCGGGTTCGGAGACGTAGCGTAACTCCAGGCACTTGAGCAGTTTCGGGCTGCCAAACTGGTTTTCATAAAAAAAGCCGTCGGAGACCATCACGCGCATGGTGACGGGTAAGGAGGGCTTTTCGTCCATGAGCTGGCTCCAACCCAGGTCACCAGCTCCGACGTAGGCCGCCCAGTCCACGCGAGGGCCTTTGGCGGTTTTTTCGACGAGGACAGGGCGGCGGCCACCGCCTTCGAGGACGACGGTGTGTTCGAAGAAATCCCCACTAGCCTCTTTTGATTCGAAGATGTTTTCGTGAGCCACGGGACCATCGGCATTTTTGGAGTAAAAGGCGGCCATGCGCTCTTCGAGGCCATCGACAGGCCGCGACCACGCGAGGCGCTCTTTCCAGTTGGGCGAAGCGAGGAATTTCCGCAGTGCTTCCACGGAGAGGGCCATATCCATCGTGAGCTGGCTGGAGGTGGCACCGGAGGAGGTGGTGGTGGCCTGGGCGAAGTCTTGCTTGCCCGTGGCTTTGAAGACTAGGCTGCCATCTGGCACGGGCGAAGGCTCTTCCTCTTGGATCAGGCTTGGTGACTTCTCTATCTCTTGGATGGTCGTTTTATTGACCTCGGTATCCTCACCGGATGTCAGGGCGCGGATCAGAAACACCAGTGCGATGCTGCCGAGGACAATGCCGCTGCCGAGAATGAGGCGTTTGCGGAATTCTTTGATCTCGGGGTCCATCCGCATGCGCTCGAAGGCATCTCCGGGCAGCACCTGGGGTTCGTGGGAAGGCACGAAACTGAGGGAACGAGCGTGCGAACCGGTGGGAGGGCGCGGCTCTTCGGCACCGGCGGGTGCTTCGGAAGCCTTTACGGGCTGTTCCTCTGCCGGTGGAGGCGCTTCCGTGCTTTCGATCTTGGCGGCCGCGGCTTTGCGGGTGGGAATTTGGAGCGTGCTTTCGGCAGGCGTCTCGGGCACGGAGCCGCCCATCAGTAGGGCGCGGCGTTTGGATTTTTTATTCTTCTCTGCTACCTGAAGCATGAGCATCTCTCCACACTCCGGGCAGGGACGCGAGCGCGTCACACCCGTGACCTGCACTTCGACAGGCTTTTCGCAATGGGGGCATACGAGCGAAACAGCGGGCATTGGGGTGGCGCATGATGCGCTACGCTCGCTTCGTCGCAACTGATGGCTCGACAAAATTCTGCTTTATCGCTGCGGCTACCAGTTGGCGGCCATGCCGAAGCGGCTTCGAGCACGCTGAAGACCCCAACTCATCATCAAGCGTGCATCATCCCAGATGTACTTCGTCTTGGTGCCGAGCTGTACGAGAATCACATCTCGCCCGCTGCTGCTGGCCGTGGAGATGAGGCAGCGGCCGCTGGCCACGGTGTAGCCGGTCTTCATGCCGTTGCACTCCGGCATGCGGCCGAGGAGATCGTTGGTGTTTTCGAGCGTGACCGTGCGGCCATCAGCCCGGCGGAAGGAGTAGTATTTCCGGCGGACGATGTCGCGGATGGTCGTGTCACGGTAAGCCACCATGGCGACACGGGCCATATCGCGAGCGGTGGAGCGCTGGCCATTGGCGGTGAGGCCGTGCGGGTTTACGAAATAGGAGTTCGTGCAGCCGAGCGAACGTACTTTCGCATTCATCTTTGCCGCGAAGGCCGGGATGCTGCCGGCGTTGTCACGGGCGAGCACATTCGCCACGTCGTTGGCGCTCTTTACGAGGAAGGCGTAGAGCAGCGTGCGGCGGGTGTAAACTTCCCCGGGCCTCAGGCCGAGGCGGGTGGGCTCCACGGCGACATCGCTGGCGGCCACGCGGACAGGTTTGTCGAGATTTCCCGCATCCAGCACGACGAGGGCGGTGACGAGTTTTTGTGTGCTAGCCACGGCGCGAGGCGTTTCGGCACCTCGGGCGGCGAGGTGCTGGCCGTTGCGGGCATCCAGCAGCAGGTAGGAAGCTGCACGAATCGAGGGGCCGGAGCTAACGGCAAACATCGGCTCCACATCCGGTGCTTGGGCAAAGGCTGGCGTGACCTGCGCCCCGCCATCTCCCTGCGTCATCGCGGCTTGCTGGTAGATCGGCACCTCACGAGGAGACACTGGGATGGCCCGCGGGGCGCTGCCACAGGAGCTGAGAAGCAGCACGGCGGTGAGAATCATGTTAATCGGCTTCAGCATGGCGTAGTGGCTCGGGAAGTAGGCCACCCCGTCTTCCTTGTCAAACCTTGCGCCCGCGCCGCTGCGCTCCATGATCGCCTCCCATGGCACTCATCATCAACGGCGAGAGAATCGACGACGAAATCATCGAAGCGGAATTCCGCGAGATCAAAGGCTTCCACGAGCGCACGCTCCAGATCGCCTGCTGCGAGCGTGATCCTGAGTTCCGTGCTCTCGCGAAGGAAAACATCACTTCCCGCGTTTTGTTGGGCCAGGAAAGCCGCAGCCGCCACCCCGAGGTGCCCGAGGAGGACATCGACGCTCGCCTTGCCAAACTCATCGAAGAGGCCGGCGGCGAGGCGCAGTTTTATTTCAAGATCGGCATCCCCGTCGCCGATAAAGCCGTCATCCGCGACAACCTCGCTGGTGGCGTTCGCCTCGATAAAACGCTCCAGGCCATTTATGAACCGGAACCCGTGCCGACGGATGCCCAGCTCCGTGCGGCCTACGAGGCCTCCACCGAGCTCTATTTGACCGCCGAGGAGATCCACGCCGCGCATATCACGAAGAGCCTGCAAGGGGCCAAAAGCCGCGATGAGGTCTTCCAGGCCATGCGGGCCATCCGCCGCCAGCTCCTTGATGGGGCTGATTTCATGAAAACGGCCGAGGAGCATCGCGCCGATGAGCAGCAGCAGATCGACCTCGGCTGGTTCAAGCGTGGCGAGTTCATGGAGGAGTTCGAGGCCATCGCCTTCAGCATGAACGACGGCGAAATCAGCCCCGTTTTCACCACCCAGCTCGGCTTTCACATCTGCACCCTGCTCAACCGCAAGCAGCCTGCTCCGCATCCCTTCGAAGAGGTCAAGGAAGCCGTCCGCGCCCGCCTCATCGAGCAGCATCGCGATGCGAAATTCAACGATCTTCTCGACCAACTCAAAGCCGCCGCTCAGATCGAAGACACCGATCCGCCGGAAGAGGGCGAGAATGGCGGTCATTGAGCCAGGTGCTTGCCTGACGATGGGGCGGCATGGTAAACTCGCTTTTATGAAACGCCTCGCCGCTCTCGTTTTGGCCTTCACCACGGTCTCGATGGCTCAAATCGCCACGCCGACGACGCCGACCAAGTTTGGCCAGCGTGGCATCTCCGGCGGAACGAACTCAGGAAATGCCTCGGTGAACGCGACCACGACCGCCGAAGCGACGGCTCGCATCACGAGCCACTATTCGTTTGGCGAGTTGCGGCAGTGGAAGAGCGCCGATGGCCGCTCGCTGCTGGCAAAGATGATCGCCTTTGAGGATGCCGTGATCGAGGTGAAGCGCCAAACGGCCACGGAAGCGCAGGCGGCGGCGATGGCGGCTCCCGCGCCGAAACCGCCGGAGAAATTCACGTTGCTCCGGGAAGGTAAAATCCGTCTCTTAGTGAACAACAAACCCTTCGAGGTGCCTTTGGAGAAACTCAGCGCCGAAGATCAAATCTTTGCGAAGCAGGTGGAAGCCACGGTGAACGCGAAGTGAGCACGCTCATTCCACGTCGAGCACAGGCCGGTCGATGGAGGTTTTTTCCCAGCGGCCTTCCAGCGTGTAGGCCAGGTGCGGGGTGTAAAGCTGCGGCTCCAGCAGGAAGGAATCGTGGCCCTTATCCGAGTGCACGGTGATGTGCATGGATGAGACGCCCGCCTTTTCGAGATGCGAGACGAGCTCGGCCTGCTCCTCGGGGTAGAAGCAGAAATCGCTATCGATGCTGAAGACGAGATAGTGCTGCCCGGCGGCGCGGGAACGGGCAAAAAGCGCCTCGTAACTATCCACACCAGCATCCTGGAGCGGATCAAAGCGCAGCCACATGTCCGCGATGCGGAGGTAAGTGTTCGCATCGAAGCGCTTCACAAATTTTTTCCCCTGATGGAGCATGTAGCTCTCCACATTGTGCTGCACGCGATACCACGCGAGCGTATCGCCGCCCTGCTTCACATCCTGGCGGGCACGGCGCTCGATGGCGTCGAGATGCACAAAGGTCTTGTGCGAGATCATGCGGGCAAGGGCGAGGCCGTACTCGGGCGTCTTGTCCTCCGTGTAGGTGCCGCCGTTGAAGTTCGGATCGTTTTCGATGGCCAGCACCTGCTCGAAAAGCGTGAGACGCGTCAAAACCGTGGTGCGGCAGCCGGTGGCCACGGGGACCACGAGCTTTACGCGGTCCGGGTGCAGCGTGGCGAGATTGATGGCGAGCAGCCCGCCCACGCTCGCTCCGATCACCGCGTGCAGTTTCTCAATGCCCAGTGAATCCAGCAGGGCGAGCTGCGAGGCCACCACATCGCTCGTGCGCACCGGCGGGAAATCGCGGCCGTAGGGCTTGCCGGTGGCGGGATTGATCGAAAGCGGCCCGCTGGAGCCGTAGCAGCCGCCGAGGTAATTTGCGCAGATGACGAAGTAGCGCTTCGTGTCCAGCGCCTTGTCCGGGCCGATGAAAAGGTCCCACCAGCCGTTGTGCAGATCCTCAGACCAGCGATCCGCCACACCTTCGACGTGGGTATTCACCCCCGCGGCGTGCTGGCTGCCGGAGAGGGCGTGAAAAAGCAGGATGGCATTCGATTTGGAGGCGTTCAGCTTCCCGTAGGTCTCGTAGGCCACGGTGATGCCAGGCAGCGATTCGCCGCAGGCAAAACGAAACGGCTCCTCCTCACTGCCGGTGTGGAAAAACTTCGTCGTGACTTCTTTATGGGCCGCCTTGGACATGAGGCGCGGAAGAAACAGGCTCGCGAAGAAAGCGCAAGGCTGCATCCGAGCCGCCTGCACGGGCGCAAAATGGGAGCTGGCCACCCCCTTGTGAAACTTTTCACAAAATGCGGTTGCCGCTCCGGCCTGCGCCCGGATACTCCGCGCCGAAAAACCTCCCCGGCTGCCCCCGCCGCCCCGCACCTCATGGCCACCATTGTCGTTCAACGCCCGAAGCTCGCTTGGCACGAGCGCTGGTTTCTTTCCACGCTCGCCAAAGGCCTCAAAATCACCCTTTCGCATGGTTTGAGGACCTTCCTCCAGATCGCCGGCAAGAAGCCGAAGATCACCATGGAGTATCCCGAGCAAAAATGGGATGAACATCTCCCCGAGCACTACCGCGGCGCCCCCACCCTCGTCACCGATGAACTGGGCCGCGAGCGCTGCGTGAGCTGCCAGCTTTGCGAATTCATCTGCCCGCCCAAGGCCATCAAAATCATCCCCGGTGAAATCCCAAGTGACGACCCCTGGGCCAAGGTGGAGAAGCGCCCGAAGGAATTCGATATCGACATGATCCGCTGCATCTACTGCGGTATGTGCGAGGAGGTCTGCCCGGAGCAGGCCATCTACCTGCGAAAGGATTACGCCATCACCGGCCTCAGCCGGAAGGAAATGGTCCACGACAAGACCAAGCTCTATGAAATCGGCGGCGTGCGCACCGGCCTCGTGAACAAGTGGAACGAGCTGAAATAGCCCGTTTTCCGGCCTTTTCACCGTCCCTGAGGCCAAAAGGAACGGCCAAAGCATTTGACGGACCGTCCGAGGTGGCTACCATCGCGCCCCCTTTCCCACCCCCACCTTACCAATCCTATGGCTAAAGTTTGTCAAATCACCGGCGTCGGCGTCACTCGCGGCCACCACATCCATCGCAGCGGTAAAGCCAAGAAAGAAGGCGGTATCGGTCGTCACATCACCAAGCGTGTGAAGCGCGTCATCCTCCCCAACCTTCGCAAGAAGCGCATCTGGGTGCCGGAACTGGGTAAATTCGTCGATGTGAAGCTCACCGCTCGCGCCCTCAAGACCGTGAACAAGAACGGTGCTCTCAAGACACTCAAGGCCGCCGGCCTCGTCTAAGACCTCCCGAAAGTTCGATTTTCCTCAGCGGAGCCGGAAACGGCTCCGCTTTTTTATTCCCGGCCATCGCCGCGCATCTGGCCACACTTCCAGCACAGCTCAAACTCCGCCGGATTTACCTCGCCACAGCCCGCGCAGGTCCATTCTTCGACACTGGGAGGCGTTTTGTCATGATGGGGCCGCAGCAGCGCCATCGCCGCGTCGTAGTCATCATCATTCACCACGCACAGCGAAGGCTGGCACGGACCGATTAGCACATTGATGAGCTGCGCGGTGTGCTCGTTGCGGATGAAGCTGGCGATGCCTGCTTCATCGAGCACCGACTTGTAAAAGCCGAGCCGTGTCCAATCGAGGCTGGTGAGGAGTTCTCTCATGATTTGCGGCCGAGGATGCGATCCATCGAGTCCGAGGTCTGCCAGATCAGCGCCTCGGGGTAATGGGCATATGGGTGGAAGTATTCGAAGGTGAGGAAACCTTTGTAGCCGGTCTCCGCGAGGGCGTCGGTGACGGCGGGCCAGTTCGTGGTGCCGTCTAGCAGCGGGCGGAAGGTTTCGAGGCTGAAGTCGGTGCCTTTTTTCGTGAACTCCTTCAGGTGGACGTTCTTGGTGCGCTTGCCGAGCACTTTGGCCCAGTGCTCGGGGAACTGGAACATGCTGATGTTGCCGGTATCGAAATGCACGCGCACATGCTCGCTGCCAAAGCTGTCCACAAAGGCGTTCATCTCCATCGGCGTCATGAGGTAGCCATTAAAGAAGATGTTTTCGATGTTGAGGCACACCTTGAGCTTCTCCGCCTGCTTCGCGAGCTGGCCCACGGCCTCGCGGGCCCGCGCATCGCACAGATCATTCGCCACCGGCTCGTGGTCCGTGCGCCACGGAATGTGAACGGCTCCCGGCACGACGAGCACGTTCTCCACGCCGAGGTCATGTGCACACTGCGCGATCTTTCCGGCGAGTTCGATGCCTTGAGCACGCTTCGCCGGATCATTGCTCGTCAGCGGATACGGCCAAAACAGGAAGGAACACAGCCCGCTGATCTGGATGCCGATCTCATCGGCCATCTTGCGGATCTTCACATAGTCGGCCGTGCCGTGCTTCGGCGAGAGGTCGTTGTCGAGATCGTAGTTCAGCTCGATGCCGTCGAATCCCGCGTCCTTCGCGAGTTGCAGGCACTCGCGCAACGTCATGCGCTCCGGATACGGAAACGCCCACAGGTTGATCGACTTGAGCATGTCATACTTCTTCGTCGAACCCCGCCGCGCATCCGGTGCGGTTGCCGGAGCCGCTCTCGCCGGCTCAAACGCTGCCGCCGTGAGCCCCACGGAAGCGATGGTGGCTTTCAAAACAGCGCGACGGGAAAGAAGATCTGAGTTCGGTTCCATGCGCTGATGCAATCAGAACGTGCGGAGGCTGGCAAGAGGGAAGGAAGGTGAGGTGGGAAGGATTTTGCAGTCAGTGACTGCAAAATGGGGAAGCACGAATTGTCCAGGCGGTGTCTGGACAATTCGCCTGACCGCGTTCTGCGTTGCCAAATCTGCGCTGGCCAGCTTGAATGCCCGGCAGCATGAAATCGAAGAAGCTCGTCCCTGCGTCCAAAAAGCTCGCGGCAAAAGCCGCTGGTCCGTCTGTTCTGCTCGCTGACTTGCGGCAGATGATCGTTCAAGCCCGGACGGCAGTGGCGCGAGCCGTGGACGCCGGACTTGTGCTCCACTACTGGCAGGTCGGTCATCGCATCCGCAAAGATGTGCTCCAGGACAAGCGGGCGGAGTATGGGAAGAAGATTTTGCAGACAGTGTCTGCAAAATTAGTCGGAGAGTTTGGTCGAGGCTACAGCGAGCGAAATCTGGCGAACATGATCCGTTTTGCCGAATCGTTTCCTGATACCCAAATTTTGCAGACGCTGTCTGCAAAATTGAGCTGGAGTCATTTTATCCAAATCATCCGTCTGGACGATCCGCTCAAACGCGACTTTTACGCTGAAATGTGCCGGATCGAGAAGTGGAACACTCGTCAGCTCGGCGACAAAATCAGCTCCATGCTCTTCGAGCGCACAGCGCTCTCGAAAAAGCCGGCGAAGCTCATCGAAAAGGAACTCAAAGAGCTGCGGGAAGAAAACAAGCTCACGCCGGACTTGGTGTTTCGTGATCCTTACTTCCTCGATTTCCTCGGCTTGAAGGACACCTACGCCGAAAAGGATCTGGAGGCGGCGATTCTGCGGGAGATGGAGTCGTTCATTTTGGAGATGGGCACGGGGTTTGCCTTTGTGGAGCGGCAGAAACGCATCACGGTCGATGGCGTGGATCATTACCTCGACCTGCTGTTTTATCATCGGCAGCTCAAGCGGCTCGTGGCCGTGGAGTTGAAGCTGGAGGACTTCAAACCGGCCGACAAAGGCCAGATGGAGTTTTATCTGGCCTGGCTGAACAAACACGAACGTCAAGACGGCGAAGAATCGCCCGTGGGCCTCATCCTCTGCGCCGGAAAGCGGCAGGAAACCGTCGAGTTGCTCGATCTCGGCCGCAGCGGCATCCAAGTCTCCGCCTACCTCACCAAGCTGCTGCCCAAAGCTCTGCTCCAACGCAAGCTTCACGAGGCCCTAGTGCTGGCACGGGCGAGCTTGGAGAGGAGAAGCCATCGACAAATCAACAAGCTATGAAAACCACACAAGCCGAAGGCGAAGCTGCCGCATTTCTGACTTTGTTTGGTGACATCGCAAAAACGGTGCACTCCGACTATATCAGAAACAATCACGCCAAAGGATTGATAACAGAGTTTGTGAGAGAGGTGCAGCCGGGTGTCTACGCATCACACAATGCGTACTGCAAAAAGGGACTGTACTTTCACTGCTTTTGCCTCACGCTCCATCTTGATCTGGCCAAGCCCTATCTTAACAGTCCGTTCACAGCCGGTGGTCGCTTTGATCACAACCGTGAAGTGAACATGGCGATTCAACGAGACCTGGGGCGTCATATGCTCCTCAGCAGCACGCATCACTTCCGCAAAGGCTGCGATAGAATCATCGAACGTTGCTGCCAAGAAGCAGAAATGACTCTGTTGCCTTTCTATTTAAAGGTTTTTAACAACGCCAAGGAACCGCTCCGCCATCTGCTGAACGCATTGACAAACGATTCGTCGATAATAGCCCCGCAAGCTGGCATCAGGGGCAGTGGTTATTCCATCGGAGATTTGGATTGTGACATGGATATGTTTTCGAAAATGTTCAGGAATGCGTCCAACACGCAGGCGGAGTTTATCCATTCGATTCTGGCATCGAAGCCCGAGTTGTTTACCAGACTGCGAAAGCACCAATCTGTCTCTCATCTCGCTCTGACGTAAGCGTGAACGGGATTAACCGTGTTTTATCCATAACCCTCCTCTTGCCATCTCCGCCGCTGTTTGAGAGAGTCACGGTCCTATGATGAAGCGACTTCTGCTCCCCCTTCTCGCGTTTTGCTCTGCGGCGGCTCAATCCGGTGCGCCGGTGGGCAAGTTTCAGCAGTTGGAGCAGATGCTGCCGACGCCGAATGGGCAGCGCATCGCGTCGGGGGCGGCGGGGACGGGGTATTGGCAGAACACGGCGGACTATGTGATCGACGCGGAGCTGGATGATGTGAAGCGCAGCCTCTCGGCGAAGGCGACGGTGACTTATCACAACGCGTCGCCGGACACGCTGGATTATCTGTGGGTGCAGCTCGACCAGAACTACTTCGCGCACGATGCGGACATGCGGGCGGTGCCGAATACCAAACGCGGCATCGATCCGGCGAAGGTGAGCTACGCGGCGGTGGACCGGTTGCTGGCGTATGAGGAGTATGATGGGGCTTTGAAGATCAGCAGTCTCACGGATGCGGCGGGCAAGGAACTGAAGCATGCGATTGTGAAGACGATGATGCGCATCGACCTGCCGCAGCCGTTGAAACCGGGCGGCGAGTTCGTCTTCAAGATCGCGTGGAGTTTTCCGATCAATGACGGCAGCCGCATCAATGCACGGACGGGCTACGAATACTTCGAGGAGGACAAAAACTGCATCTACACCATCGCGCAGTGGTTCCCGCGCATGGCGGCCTACACGGATTACGCGGGCTGGATGCACAAGCAGTTCCTCGGCACGGGCGAGTTCACGCTCGAGTTCGGTGATTATGAGGTGCGCCTCACGGTGCCGGACGATCACATCGTCGGTGCGACGGGTGTGCTGACGAATGCGGAGGCCGTTTTGACGGCGACGCAGCGCGAGAGGCTGATGAAGGCGGAGAAAGAGACGCGGAAGCCGGTTTTCATCATCACGGCGGACGAGGCGAAGGCGGCGGAGAAGGGCAAACCAAAGGGCAAGAAGACCTGGGAGTTCAAAGCGGCCAAGGTGCGTGACTTTGCCTTCGCCAGCTCACGGAAATTCGTGTGGGACGCGATGGCGGTCGAGGGCA
>JBEIGR010000100.1:0-12478 GCA_040381795.1 Verrucomicrobiaceae bacterium
GACGAGCGTCGTTGTCACTGGTGGCGGCGGCGGGCATGACTTGCGCCATCACGGCACCGGAATCTTGTCGAGGAGGGTTTTGATGACGTCCTCGGAGGTGACGCCTTCGGCTTCGGCTTCGTAGCTGAGGAGGATACGATGGCGGAGGATGTCCGGGGCGAGGTCTTTGATGTCCTGCGGGGTGACGTAGTTGCGGCCCTGAAGGAAGGCCTGGGCCTTGGCGGCGAGGGCGAGATTGATGGTGCCACGCGGGGAGGCTCCGCAGCGGATGAGGAGCTTGAGGTGTGGGGCCACATTCTCGGGGAAACGCGAGGCCTGGATGATGGCGACGATGTAATCGCGGATCTTTTCATCCATGTAGAGGCCGTTGACGATCTTCCGACTGGCGATGACATCGGTGATGTTCGTGATGGCGTTCACATCGAGCTTTGGCGCGGAGGTGGCCATGGCATCGAGCACGAGACGCTCCTCGGCGGGTGTGGGATAGATGACGCGGACTTTAAAGAGGAATCGGTCAAGCTGGGCTTCCGGGAGTGTATAGGTGCCTTCTTGGTCGATGGGGTTCTGAGTGGCGAGCACCATGAAGGGATCCGAGAGCTTGTGCGTGACCTCGCCGATAGTTACCTGGCGTTCCTGCATGGCTTCGAGCAGGGCGGATTGCACCTTGGCGGGGGCGCGGTTGATTTCGTCCGCGAGGACGAGATTGGAGAAAATGGGGCCGAGACGCGGGGTGAAGGTGCCGTCCTTCGGGTGATAAACCATGGTGCCGATGACATCGGCGGGGAGAAGATCAGGCGTGAACTGGATGCGCTGAAATTTGGCATTCAGCGTGCCCGCCAGGGTGCGCACGGCGAGGGTCTTGGCGAGACCAGGAACGCCTTCGAGCAGGACGTGACCATTGGTCAGCAGTGCGACGAGGAGGCGATCCACGAGATCAGCCTGGCCGATGAGGACTCGGGCGATCTCTTTGCGCAGCGGAGCCACCCATGAGGAGGCTCGAGCGATGGCATCGCTATCCGGGAGATTGGGAATGACCGGCGCAGCCGGGGCGGCGGGAATGGCGGGTAGGGTGGCGGATTCGGACATGAAGACAGGTGGTACTGGTCAACGGGAGCGGCGGGGGCGTCAACCTTAACGCCGCAGATGCCGTAAGATGCACGAAACGATGTAAAAAAATGCGGAGCGATCGATTCAGCGGTTGAGCCAGAGGATGTGGGCACCGGGGTTGTGCCGGTCTGGGGAAAGGCGGCCGCCGTATCGCTGGGCAAAACCACGTAGGAGAGCGACGGCGAGGCCGGAGAGCACGGAGCGTCCTGTGGTGGCTCCCCATCCGTGGATGATTTTGAGGCCGCTGTGACCGTGGAGGAGCGCATCGTTCATGGCTTTGACGATTTTTTCGCGGGCCACATCCCATGTCTCGCCCGCGTGGGCGACATCGACCTCCAGCAGACCGCGTGAGACGGTGCCGAGCACGGATTCACCGCACTTGGGGCAGGTGCTGGCGCGGCCGGGGTCGAGCGGGAATTCACAGTGCGGGCATTCGAGCATGCCAGATTCATGCCGTGGAGGCGGTCAGAGTGAAAGGGCTATCTGAGCCGCCTCTTTGACGAGGGCGGGCGGGACGACGCGGCGGAAGTCGTCGAGGCTCACCGGCTTGGTGAGGAAGGCATTCATGCCGACCTCACGGCACTCTTCTTTGACGCCGACGAGCGCATGGCCGGTCATGGCGATGATGGCGGGCTGGTTCTTGAGCTGGAAATTGCCACGGATGGCACGGGTGGCATCGATGCCGCCCATGACGGGCATTTGCAGATCCATGAAGACGATGTCGAAGGGCATCTGGGAGACCATTTCGACGGCTTCCTGGCCGTTGTTGGCCACTTCGATCTTGGCGTAGCCGAGACGCTGAAGAAGCATGCAGGCGATTTTTTGATTCAGCGGCTGGTCTTCGACGAGGAGGATGCGGGCAGGGTGAAGGACGGCGAAGCTATCCCCACCATCGGCCTTGGCGGCTTTTTGAATGGCGCGGTTGGTCTGGCTGGAGAGCTGCGCATCGTGCCCGCCCGAGGCGGCTCTTGCGCTGGGATGGTCCATGGTGGCTTCTTCCATGATCTGCGGGTCAAAGGCTGGCGCAGGCTGGGCCGAAGGCATGACGAAGGGCATGTGAGCCGGAGCTGCTGGCTGCTGCATGGGCTGCTTCGGCATCATGGGAATCATCTGCGGCATGGCAGGCTGCATCATCGCTGGCTGCGCATGCGGCGCCATGGAGGCCGCCGGCATGGCGGGATGCCCACCGGCACTGGCGATGACAGGGTGGCCCTGTGAGACAGCGCCGATAGGGGCGGTGATGACTCGGCGTGGCATGCGGAAGAGCTCCGCCATGCTGCGGAGTAGCTCACGGCGCTTAATGGGCTTGGAGAGGCCGATGTGGCGGCTGCCAGCGGGCGGGGCAAATTTGGCTTTATCGAGCTTGGCGCGGGTGATGGGGAGGTAGGTGATGATGGCGGCTCCCTTTCCGGCGGCCACACGCATGAGCGGCGCTGCTTCCTCCGGTTTCAAGCGCATGATATCGAGCACGAAGACGGCGGTATCTTCGAGCACATGGTCGAGTTCGTCGATGGAGCAGTCTTTGAGGACGGAGACCTTCATGCCCCAGCCCATGGCGCATTGATTGAGCACCTGCTGGGTGGTGGGATGGGCGCTGTAAAAGACGATGGGACGGTTTTTGACGATGTCGATCCAGCCGATGTCATCTTCGCGGTTTTCATCATCGGCGGCGACGGTGAGCGGGAGTTCAAAAAAGAAATCGGAACCTTTGCCGGCCTCGCTGATGACGGAAATCTCTCCTTTCATGAGAAGGATGATCTTTTTGGAGATGGCGAGGCCTAGCCCGGTGCCGCCGTATTTGCGTGTGGTGGAGGCATCCGCCTGCGTGAAGGCCTGGAAGAGCATGCAGACTTTTTCGGCGGGGATGCCGATGCCGGTGTCTCGCACGGAGAAGTGGAGCATGTTGCGGTCTCCAACTTCACCGGGTCGGCTAATCTGGCGGACGAGGAGGAGGATCTCGCCCTTCTCGGTGAATTTGATGGCGTTACCGACGAGGTTGACGAGCACCTGCTTGATGCGCTGGAAGTCACCCATGAATTTACGCGGCAGGGCGGGATCGATGTGGACGTTGAGTTCGAGGTTTTTCTCGGCGGCCTTGTGCGAGAAGACATCCATGGTCTCGGAGACGAGCTTTTCGACATCGACCGGGATGTTTTCGATCTCCATCTTGGCGGATTCGAGCTTCGAAAAGTCGAGGATGTCATTGATGACATGCAGCAAAGATTCGCCGGAGGAGCGGATCATGCGCACAAGCTCCTCTTGCTCATCATCGAGGCCCATTTCAATGAGCAGCGAGGTGGTGCCGATGATGCCATTCATCGGCGTGCGGATCTCGTGGGACATGTTCGCGAGGAAATCACTCTTTGCGGCCGTGGCCGTTTCGGCGGAACGACGTGCGCCCTCGAACTCGGCGAGCATGGACTGCTTTCGGTGATCCTCCTCGTTGAGGTGCTCGATCATCTTGTTAAACTCGCCCTGCACTTCGTCGAGGTCATCCAAGCCCTTCGCGGGGAGCCGGATGCCGAGATTGCCCGTGCGCATGGATTGAAAGGCCCTCACCATGTCCCCAGTTTTCTGGGTGATGCGGCGGCCAACGAAGAAGAACCCGATGATGGCCGGCAGCAGGCCGATGCAGGCACCGAGAATGGGAACGATGAGGCGGCTAGCCTTCACGAGATGGCCGAACTGCACGAGCGGCTGGCGGGCAAGAAAGACGCCGCACACACGGCCATCCTTGTTGTAGAGCGGAGTGCCCGCGATGAACCAGGCGGTCTTCGTTCCGCTATGTGGCTCCCGGCTGATATTGGTATCTACCATGCCGAGGCTAGTGCCAGCCATGACGCGATAAATGAGATTATCGAGCTGGCCGGGGCTGGCCTCCCCCATCGCCCATTTTGCGCTGGTAGGCAGGATGGCAATCGGTGGTGATTTGACGATGGGCGGGACTCCATTGGCCTCCCGAGGTGCGACGATCTCGACTTCAAGCCCGAGCTGCTGCACGGCTGGGGCTACATCGACCGTCTGGAGACGCATGCGTAGCAGGGTTTCGTTTTCCCAGGTGAGGCGGACACCGCCGGAGCGCTCCGTATCACTGATGACCTGGCGATTGAGCTCCATCTGCCCAGCGATAGCGACGGCGCCGAGATAGCTACTCTGAGCGTAGCGCATGGTGAGATACTCCTGCCAGAGAAAGGCCACCGCCGTCGCCATGGCTGCAATGACCACAGCAAACATGCCGAGGATCGAGAAGCGGTTGGCGATCTGAAAGGTGAACTTCATGCAAAAAGCGGCGCGGAGGTAGGAATGAATCAGGCCGTTTCGAAGGCGTGTGCGCCATCATAAATCGGCAAATCGGCAGTCTCGCCATGGTTATGCTCCTGTGGCGCATCGGCGACTTTGGCAATGGCGCGGCGCACGGTGGTGCAGAGCAGATCAGGCGTGTGAGGCTTGCTCAGCACATCGAAGAAGCCGATGCCACGGCAAAGCTCGCGAGCGTCTTCCTGGAAATACCCGCTGCAAGCAATCACGGGCAGGTCGGGATCAATCTGATGAAGCTGCTCAAGCACATCAAAGCCGGAAAGCCCGCCGGGCATCGTCAGATCGAGAATACAGGCGGCATAGCGTTGGCGTTGCTGGATGCCGAACATGAGAAGTTCGACGGCTTGCTCGCCGGATGAGGCGCAAGCGACCTCGAAGCCTTGTGAGGACAAAATGGCACGGCTGACGGCGAGAACGCCCGACTCATCATCAATGATGAGGACGCAGTGAGAGCTGAAGGTGGGCTTCATGTTAATGATGGCGGTGGGGATTTCCATGGTGGGCAATGGGTGAGAGTTTAAGATCACATGGCGGTGTAGCTGAGGCACTTGATGTCTTCGAGCGAGGTGGCGCCGTTGAGGACCTGAGCGAGGCCTTCCTGATAAAGAGAGCGGAACCCGTTTTTGAAGGCGGCGGCACGCATGGCGCTCATGGGAGCAGCTTCTTCAATGAGATCTCGCAGTTCGCTATTCATCTCACAGAGTTCCATGAGGGCGACGCGGCCTGCGTAACCGGTGCCGTGGCACTCATCACAGCCGCGTGCTTCGAAAATAGGCGTCGTGACGGGAGAGGTGATGACCTGCTGCTTGGCGAGGATTTCCTGCATCTCCTGGCTGACGCCAACGGGCGTTTTGCAGTAGCTGCAAAGACGACGGGAGAGGCGCTGAGCCTGCGAAAGAGCCAGCGAATCCGCAAGGAGATACTTCTCGACGCCCATGGCGAGCAATCGCGTGACGGCACGGAGGGAATCGTTCGCATGGAGCGTGGTGAGCACCAAGTGACCGGTGAGTGAGGCATTGACAGCGGCTCCAGCCGTCTCGGCATCACGTGACTCACCGATGAGGATAATGTCCGGGTCAGCACGCAGAAGGGCGCGGAGGCCGTTGGCGAAATCGAGGCCGCGGTGGTTATTCGTCTGCGTCTGGTTGATGCCTTCGATTTCGTATTCGATGGGATCTTCGATGGTCTGAATGTTCACACCCTCGTCATTCACGCTGTTGAGCAGAGCGTAGAGCGTGGTCGTTTTACCGGAGCCGGTGGGACCGGTGACGAGGACGAGGCCCTGATCCCGCTGCATGGTGCGGGTGAGGATGTCGATGGACCGCTGGGCGAGGTTGAAATCGCTGAGCCGCTTCACGCCATCCTGCTTATCGAGGAAACGCATGATGAGCTTCTGGAACTCACGGCGTGTGGGCACGGCGGCGAGACGCACATCGACGCGGCGGCGGCCGATGGAAAGGGCGAGACGACCGTCCTGGCACTCGGCACGGCTTTGATTGATGCCCGCCCAGTTTTTGATGAGGGCGACGAAGCGATTGTGCTGGCTCTCAGGAGCCGTCATGATCGTTTTCATGGTACCATCCATGCGGGCGCGGAAGCGGGTGAAGTTGTAGAACTTCTCCAAATGCAAGTCGGAGGCACGGCAGCGGATGGCGGTGAAGAGCGCCCATTGCACGAGCTCCTCGGCACCATGATTGGGATTCTGCGGATTGACGCGTGCCATGTCCTCCGGGGAGATTTCGACGACGTTCGCATCATCGGCCACGGTGAGCGTAGCCCCATCCATCGCAGCGACGGCGCTGGTATCAAAGGTGGCACCGGCGCGATTGATGGCATCACGGATAGTAGCCAGATCCGCCAGCACGGGAATGATCTTGATGGCGGCATTTCCCATCGAGAGCCATTCGTCCTCGAACTTGTAGCAATCCCCCGTGTCGCTCAGCATGAAGCAAACATGCCGACCGATGTAGAGGGGATAGACGGAGTGCCGCTCCAGCAGCGGGATGGGGAAAAAGGTCTGGCGCTGAGCTTCCGCCGCACTCAGAGCGAGCTGCTTGCCACCGCTGACGAGGTATTGCAGCGCCACGCCCAGATTGCGCTGCATGACGTTGAAGTGGGAGACCTCGAGCTTTTCAACCTTGCCCTTCTGCGCTTCGAAGAAGCCGTTGAGCTTCACCTTCTCAGAATCTTCATAGGGATAGTTTTCGATGAGCCAGTTGTAGCTGCCTTCGAGGGCGAGCTCATCAAACCGCGGAGCCTGAAGCTGCTCCATGGTATTGCTCTGCGAGATGGGCATATGGCCGAAGCGGCTCACCAGATCCTTCCGCGTGTTTTGATACTGCTCCTGAGAGACGAGCACGCGGATGACCAAGAAGGACGGCACGCCCCAGAGATCCCCGGCGCGGGGATTGTGATGCGCCATGACCAGCAGTGGGCCAAGTGTGCTCACCGGCAGCCAAGGATCCGCAACATAAGGCACGCGGCCTAGCTTTCTCACGAGACGCTCGGCTTCAGGCGAGCAGCTCTCACGCAGCAGAGTGAGAGGCATCATGCCGTATTGCAGCGCCAGCCCTTCAATAGAAAGGATGGCCGTCTGGCGGGTATCAATAATCGCACTCGGCGGATTACCAGCGGCACCAAAGGATTTGGGCGCTTGAGCGGTCGGGATGTTGAGGAGAGCGGCCATTCGGGCGAGTGGTTTGGGTAGGGGGGCTGCTTGAACTCAGCGCCCAGCCATTTGGAAATTCGGGGGAAAGACGAACGCGGTGGTGAAATCCGAGCCGTCGAAGTTCATTTTGATGCCGGAGCCGGTCGTGCCGGGCTTGAGCAATTCGTAGCAGCGTCCCGTCCAGCGGATGCGATGATCCTGCGTGCTGCTGCTCACCACGGGGTTGTATCGCGGATCAAGGTAGGGTGAACCGATCTTGGCACGATCAATGTCGGTATTCCGATATTGGAGTGTGCGGAGGATGACCATCTCGTCCGCTCCGCTGGTATCCATGCGGTTAAAGATCATCTCGTAATTCTGCTGGGCAAAGGTGTGCAGCCCACGATTCATCATTTCGAGACGTTCTGCCGCCACCGCATCCTTGGAGCCAGTGAGCAGATGATTAAACGAAGTGATCGTGATCGTCGCCAACACGCTCAGGATCGAGATGACGATGACCAGTTCCGTCATCGAAAAGCCGCCAGCGCCGCTGAAACGGCGTTTGGATGACTTTAGGAGGCTGGAGATGGTGCGCGTCATGAATGAAAAGGTGCTTCAGTAAAGGATGATGCTGTTGGAGGGATCTCTCAGGCTCACCTTCGTCATCGCGAGGATCGAGGTGGGAAAGGTCACGGTGTAGCCTGCGGGCATGAATGCGGTCACGGTGGACTCCGCGTAGCTCAGGTAGGGCAGCAGCAGAGTGTATCTCGCCGTCGAGGAGGCTGCCGCCGTCCAGTCTGCCGCAGCTTGCGTGCGTCCACGCACCTGTATAAAGCTGGCCTGTGCCAGATTGAGCGATTCCGCACGAGCGATGGCTAGGTTTCGCTCGCTATCCGAGCGCATGCGGCTGACCGAGGGAATGGCGAGGAAGGCGATGATGCCGATGATCGACACGCAGGCCATCATTTCGACGAGGGAGAACCCGCCGAGAAAGCGACGAGCCTTCCGCGCCGGTCTGGTGAGCTGTTCTAAAGAATTCATGAGATCAAAGGTGAGGTTAGAAAAGTGCCTGCGATCATTCGCTGACGAGATCCACGCGTGGGAAGTCCCCGGACTGCCAGGTGGAGAGGGCGAGATACTGCTTGGAGTTATCGAGAGCGGCCGTCTTGAGCTTGTCCGTGCTCGTCGTGTATTCGAGGAAGTGATCCGCCGTCGTTTGATCGATAAAGCCAGCGCGGGCGGAGGGGTCCAGCGAGGTGGTATTGGGGATCAGGAGATTAAACCGGGCCGAAGTGGTCCCGAGAGCATTGTAGGTAGAGCGCACGTTTTCCATGCTGCGAATCTGAGCAGTGGCCCCCACCCGAGTCTGGGACATGACCCAAGCCGTGAGAGCGCTCTGCACGGCCGCTTGCTGCTGGCGGGCCATGACGCGATGCGCATCACGCGAGCCATTTGAGATGGCCGCGACCACCAGAGAGGACATGATGCCGATGATGGCGATGGTGAAGATGGCTTCGACGAAGCTGAAGCCCCCCCGGTGGCGTGCCAGCGGGGGGGGGAAGAAGGGGCGGAAAGGGTTCTTCATTAGGTTTAGATGTCTTTGAAATAACAATTTCCATAATTATCACACGGATTTGGAAGTGCGGCAAGACACAAATCCGGGGTTAAGCGCGAATTTTTGACGGTTCAGGGTTCGCCGAGCCTTGGCTGGAACTTCCCCCTTCCCTTCGAGATGACCTTGTGACAGCCTCGGAATTCCTCCCATGCACCGCCCCGCCCAGCCGATCTACATTCTCGTCTTGAGCCTGCTCACCCTGCTGAGCGCCTTTTTGCTCTTCCAAGTGCAGCCGGTGATCAGCAAATTCATCCTTCCCTGGTTCGGCGGCAGCCCAGGCGTCTGGACCACATGCATGCTGTTTTTCCAGCTCCTGCTGTTTTTGGGCTACGCCTACGCCCACGCCCTCGGAAAGCTGCCACGGAAGGTCCAGGCTCTCCTGCATGCCAGCCTGCTACTCGCCGCACTCTATTTCCTGCCGATCATCCCGGATGAAAGCTGGAAGCCGATCGGCTCCGAAGACCCCGGCAGCCGCATTTTGCTCCTGCTGCTGGCCTCCGTGGGCCTGCCTTACTTCGTTCTCTCCAGCACCAGCCCGCTCGTGCAGGTATGGTTCACTCGGGGGGCTGCCGGAGCCAATCCCTGGCGACTCTACGCCCTCTCGAACATCGGCTCCCTGGCCGCCCTGCTCACCTTTCCCTTCTTTTTCGAGCCTCGCTGGGATGTGGAATGGCTCGCGAAAGCCTGGTCCGTCGTCTTTGTCCTCTGCGCTGCCCTTTGCCTCGGCGTCGTCTGGCATGATCACCATACCGCCGCCCCGGCGCAGGAGGCGCAAAGCTCCGCGCCATCCGAGGACGAGACCTCCCCTGGCCTGCTGCGCCGCCTGATGTGGATTGTTTTGCCCGCTCTCGCCAGCGTCCTCCTGCTCGCCACCACGAACCACGTCTGCCAGGATGTGGCCGTCGTCCCCTTCATGTGGGTGGTGCCTCTCAGCCTCTACCTGCTTACCTTCATCATCTGCTTTGAGCACGAGAGGTGGTATGCACGCATTCCAGCCCTTTGGGCCATCCCTGCCCTGCCCCTATTTTTCGTCTGCGGCACCTGGGACCAGCTCGAAAAACAAACCTGGTGGCCGGAGGACCTCGACCTGATGCCGAATTTCCTCTTCGAACTCGGCTGGGCCTTCGGAGCCATGTTTTTCGGTTGCATGATCTGCCATGGCGAGCTCACCCGCCTGAAGCCCAGCACGAAGCACCTTACCAGCTTCTACCTCCACATGTCCGCTGGTGGGGCGCTCGGCGGCATTTTCGTCAGCCTCGCCGCCCCGCAGCTCTTTAAAACCCATGCCGAATGGCCCGGCAGCCTCATCGCCGCCTTCGTGCTCGCAGGGATTGTGCTCCTCGTTTCCGCCTGGAGGATTCCCTCACGAGTCCTGCGCAGTGCCTCCTTTGCCCTCACGGGCCTTCTCGGGGCCGCTGGAGCACTCTTCATGGGCCAGCTCGGGTATAAATTCGAAGACCGCCTCGAACGCGTCCGCAACTTCTACGGCACCCTCGCCGTCACCGAATGGTCACCCGAAGATCCCGATGACCACCAGCGTGAACTCAGCAATGGCGGCATCATTCACGGCCAGCAAAACCTAGCCCTCCAGTATCGGAACGATCCTACCAGCTACTACGGGCACGATACCGGCATCGGTCTCGCCCTCGATAGCCTCAAAAATGCCAGCGGCGCACGCGTCGGCGTCGTCGGCATGGGAGCCGGCACCGTGGCCTGCTACGGCAAAAGCGGGCACACCTACCGCTTCTATGACATCAACCCGGACGTGCCCCGCCTGGCTCAGAAATACTTCACCTACCTGCCCGACCTCGAAAAGCGTGGTGCCAAACTCGAGATCGTCGTCAGCGATGCCCGCCTCGCCCTTGAGCGAGAGCTTTCCAACCCGCAAAACTTCGATGCGCTGCTGCTTGATGCCTTCAGCGGCGACTCCGTGCCCGCTCACCTCCTCACCCGCGAGGCCTTCGAGATCTACAAGAAGCACATGAAACCCGATGGCATCATCGCCGTGCATTGCACCAACAGCTACCTCCGCCTCGTGCCGCTCATCGAAAAGACCGCCGCCGAGGTGGGCTACCAAACGATCCGCATCACCACCGAAAGCGATGGAGGCGACCATGACAGCACCGACTACGTCCTCCTCACCAACAACGCCACTTTCCTCGCCGCCACCACGCCCGTGCCACCGGATGACGAGGAACTCGAACTCGAAGCCAAAATCACGCCCCGCGTTTGGACAGATCGCCACCACGACCTCTTCCAGATCCTGATGCTCGAGCTCGATTAGCCCCGTGGCTGCGCCGCCCATCCGCCGTGCAGTCAAGATCAGCCCCGCGTTCGCTGGAAACGGGCAAACGTGACGCTTGAAACTTCTCACTTCCCCGCGAAGGGCTGTGGTTCTCTCCCCATTCATCATGTCGAAAGCCCCCATCAAAGTCGCAGTCACCGGCGCCGCCGGTCAAATCGGTTACGCCCTCCTCTTCCGCATCGCCTCTGGAGCGATGTTTGGCCCGGATCAGCCCGTCCTCCTTCAGCTCATCGAGGCTCCCTTTGAAAAGCCACTCCAGGCCCTCGCCGGTGTCGCCATGGAGCTCGATGACTGCGCCTTCCCTCTCCTCAAAGGCATCGTGCAGACCAGCGATCCCGCCATCGGCTTCAAAGATGCCAACTGGTGCCTCCTCGTCGGTGCCAAGCCGCGTGGACCCGGCATGGAGCGTGCTGATTTGCTCAAGGACAACGGCAAAATCTTCATCGGCCAAGGCCAGATCATCGACGCCGTCGCGGCCGATGACGCCCGCGTCGCCGTCGTTGGCAATCCGGCCAATACGAACTGCATGATCGCCGCCTCCCAAGCCAAGCGCCTCACGCCCGATCGCTTCACCGCCATGGTGCGCCTCGATCAAAACCGTGCCCAGACCCAGCTCGCCCAAAAAGCCGGCGTGGACCTCACCGAGGTGAAGGACATCTTCATCTACGGCAACCACAGCCCCACCATGTTCCCTTCCTTCGCTCATGCCACCATCGGCGGCAAACCAGCAGCCGAAGTCATCAATGACAAAACCTGGCTCGAAGGCCCCTTCTGCGAAACCGTCGGCAAGCGTGGTGCTGCCATCATCGCCGCTCGTGGTGCCTCCTCCGCCGCCTCCGCCGCCAATGCGCTCGTCGATCACGTCCGCTCGCTCGTCACGCCGGGAGCCATTCACAGCATCGCCGTGAAAAGCGAAGGTCTGTATGGCTTTGATCCGAACGTCTGGGCCGGCATGCCCGTGCGCACCACCACGCCCGGCAGCTACGAAGTCATCACCGGCTACGAAATGGACGACTTCGCCAAGTCGAAGATCGCCGCCACGAACAAAGAGCTCGTCGATGAGCGCGGCTTTGTGGCCGAGATGCTGTAAACCGCGAAAGTACCTTCCAAGCCCCATGGGACACCCGTCTCATGGGGCTTTTGTTTTTTCACGTAACACCTCAGCGAAGGCATTCGTCAGCGCGAGGCGAGGTCACGCGGCCATTCGCATGACGGAGCCCCGGAGAGCATGTGCGTCAGGTTAAGCATAAGGCTCTTTGCTTTTGGTGGTAATTGAGTCGCTTGCGCTGGTCGTAGCAGCAGTATTTGCGCAGGGCAATGCAGGTCAGTGAAGACGCCGGTGCCCCTTCTATCAGCCATGCGTGGATGCTCATCAGGCGCTGGGGCATCTTTGCCATGTAGCGGGTGAACTTCAGCAAACTCAAATCTCGGCCTGTGGCCTCCCGCATCCGCTGGTAACACAGCCGGTCAAGATGGCCCATACCTA
>JBEIGR010000101.1:0-12316 GCA_040381795.1 Verrucomicrobiaceae bacterium
GCCACAGGTCGGCACGCAGGAGCCGCAAAGTGACTTCAAAGGTGCCTGGGCGGAGTGCTCGCCGGCCAACGCGGGCGAATTCAGCGCGGTCGGCTTCTTCTTCGGCCGCACGCTGCATCAGACGCTCGATGTGCCGGTGGGTCTGATCGACAACGCTTGGGGCGGCAGCGCTGCGGAAGCCTGGGTGCGCCGCGATGTCCTGGAGAAGGATGGCCGCTTCAAAACCCTGCTCGACAGCTGGGCCGTTCGTGAAAAGGACCTCACCAGCGACGCCGCGAAGACGAAATACGAAACCGCCCTCGCCGCTTGGAAAAAGCGTGCGGATGAGGCCAAGGCGAAGAAAATTGAGTTTCGCGAGCGTGCCCCGCAGAGCCCACAGCAGCAGCTTTCCGGCAACAACCGCCCCGCGAACATCTACAACGGCGTTTTGCTCCCCACCATCGGCTACGGCATCAAGGGAGCCATCTGGTATCAGGGCGAAAGCAATGCCTCCCGTGCCTATGAATACGGTTACCTCTTCCCCCTCATGATCCAGCATTGGCGCGACGAGTGGAAGCAGGGCGATTTCCCCTTCTACTGGGTGCAGCTCGCCGATTTCAAACCCGAGCAGCCCCTTGCCGGCGACAGCGACTGGGCCGAACTGCGTGAAAGCCAGACGAAGACACAAAACGCCATCAAGAACGGCGGCCAGGCCGTCATCATCGACATCGGCGAAGGCCGCGACATCCACCCACGCAACAAGCGTGACGTGGCCGACCGCCTCGTGCGTCTGGCGCTCGCCAAGGACTACGGCGTGAAGATCCCCTTCCGCAGCCCCGAGTACAAGAGCGTCGAAATCCAGGGTAACAAAGCCATCGTCACCCTCGATACCTTTGGCAGCAATCTTTACACCTTCGACGTGCAGGAAGTGAAAGGCCTCGCCGTCTGCGGGGAGGACAAAAAATGGGTCTGGGCCACCGGCAAGCTCCTCGGAGCGGACAAGATCGAAGTCACCGCCCCCGGTGTCGCCAAACCGGTCGCCGTCCGCTATGCCTGGAGTGACAATCCGGTGTGCAATCTCTTCAGCAAGGAGGGCCTGCCCGTCACACCCTTCCGCACGGATGATTTCCCCATGATCACCAAGCCCGCCGCTCCCGCGAAGTGAGTGAATTTTGGCCTCGAAGCCGCGAATTTTGAAATAAACGCCCGCAGTTCTGACTGCGGGCGCTTTTGCGTACTGCATTAATTCGTGACAAAAGAGGGGTGGCTGCTAGTCTCGCCGTCCCGTTTTTCAAAAAAAACGTCACGTCCTCTCCTTCCATTAGTTTTCCCGCACCGGTAATCGTCTGAATCGCATGAAGCTCCCCCTTCGCGTCACGCTCGCCTCCCTCGCCGCCTGTGTCTCTGTCATGGGACAGGCACCCACGACCCCGCCAGCCGCTCCTGGTCAGCCGCCTGCGGCTCCTGGAGCACCTGCCGCTCCGGCCGCGCTGAACATCGCTCAGGCGACGGAAAACCTCCTCAACGAAGCCATGAAGCTCTTTGGCGAGGCGAAGTATCAGGAGGCTCTCGCCAAAATCGCGGAAGCCGAGAAGAATCTCAACGGCAAGCCCACCGAGGGCATGATCTACGCCAAAGGCGCCTGTTTCTTCAACTTGGAAGACTACCCGAAGGCCATCGAGAACCTCGAGCTTTACGTCAAAGACCATCCCGAAGGTGCCAGCATCACGGATGTGCGCATGGCCCTCGGCCGTGCCTATCTGAGGTCCAAGCAGGGTGAAAAGGGCGTGGCCGTGCTGAAAGAGGTCGTGGGCAAGTCCCCCGAGAAGAAGGCGGAGGCCGGTCTGATCATCGCGGATCATTACAAGACGGAAAACAAGACGGAAGAGGCCCTCCAAATCCTCACCGCCGTGCTCGCTGATGGCGTGCGCAGCCCCGAATCCATCCAGGCGGCCATGATGGCTTCCCAGCTTTATGTGTCCGGCGGCAAGCTCGATGAAGCCGGTGCCCTCATGGACAAGGTGCGGAACTTTGCCTCCGGTGGCGACAACATCGCCCAGATGAACAACATCTACCTCCAACTGGGCGACTCGATGATGGAGAAAAAGGCCTTCCAGGATGCCCTGAACGCCTACCAACTCGTCCGCCGCAAGAGCGAGATTTCCCGCATCCAGAAGGAGCAGATCACGAAGATCGAGACGAAGCTCAAAGTGTCCAAAGGCGATCAAAAAGCTGAACTCGAAGCGAAGCTGAAGGCTGGTCAGGAGATCCTCGCGGAGATCGAAAAGCGCACGGATTACGATGCCTCGCTCTATTACCGCCTCGGCCGCTGCTACTTTGAGATGGGCCAGCCGCCCGCCGAAGGTGCCGCTGGAGACGCCAGCCGCATGTGGCAGTCGATCCTAGCCTTTACCACCATCGTCGATGAGTTCAAAGAATTCCCCCAGCGTGATCGCTGCATGTACGGCCTCATCATGGTGAATGCTGCCCTCAAGCGCATCCCAGAGGCGCGGGCGCTTTGTGAGAAATTCATCGAGAACTTCCCGGACAGCAGCGAGCTGGGCCAGATTTCCGAGATGTACGGCATGCTTGCCTACCAAAACGGCCAGCTCGAAGAAGCCGAACGCGCCTTCAACAAGGCCTCCGGCTTCCCCAAGGCGGACCAAGAGCGTCTCCGCTACCTCAGCGGCATCGTGCTCTTCGAATTGCAGCGCTTTGAGCAGGGCCGCGCCGCCTTCGATGCCCTCATGGCAGCGAACAAGGACAGCGTTTACAAGGACGAGTGCCTCTACCGCATCGCTTTGAGCTACTTCTACCAGAACGATTACAAGAATGTGGTCAAAGCTCTGGAGACCTACATCAAGGAGAACCCCAAAGGGAACTACCTCTGCGATGCCAAATACCGCCTCGCCTTCATCACCTTCCAGGAAGGTAAAAAGGACAGGGCGCAGGAAATGCTCACCAAGATCACTGAGGAGCATCCGAACGATCAAAACGTGGGACAGGTGCATGCCCTCCTCGGCGATATTTATAACCAGAAGGCCGATTATGAGAACGCCACGAAGCAGTTCGAGGCCGCCGTGGACAAAGCCAAGACCGACGACGTGCAAAACTACGTCATGGATCAGCTCACCGACCTCTACGTGGGCCAAAACGAGTGGAAGAAGCTCGCCGGCATGTGGCAGCGCTACTACAACACGAAAAAGGACAACGAGGAACTCTCCCTCAAAGCCATCCTTTGGATCAGCCGCTCCCATATCAAGGACCAGAAGCCCGAGGAAGCCCAAAAACTCCTCTCTGAGCACATCAAGCAGCGCATCTCCAACGCCGCCAACCAGCAGGTCGAAGGCCTTATCCAGCAGCTCGTGAATGTGGTGACACCGAAACGTCGCCGCGCTGCGCCCGCCCCAGCTCCTGACCCAAATGCGAAGCCAGCCGAAACCGCCGCCGCGCCTGCCCCGGCCGCGCCAAAGGTGCCGGAGTATGAGCAGACCTTTGAAGAGGTGGAAAAGAAGCTCGAGGAGTTACTCACGCCTCCTCAGGAGCTGAACAACGGCACCGCCGCCATGCGCATCCTCTTTGCCAAGACCTGGCTGGCGAAGGCGATGAAGCTGCCGGACAAGACAAGCAAGTTCTTCAACATCCTCGTCGAGGTGGCGAAGGCCGAAGACCTCAGCCCGATGCTCCTCGCCATCGTGGGTGACAACGCCCGCACCAAGGGTGATCTCGACAAGGCGACCGCCTGCTACGTCCGCCTCCGTGATGTGTTCAAGAACACCGAATATTCCGACGGTGCTCCCGTGGGCCTCGCCGAAATCGAATTCGAAAAAGGCAGCTTCGACAAGGCGCTCGAACTCTTCAAGGCTGCCAGCGAATACCAAGGCAGCGCCTACATCCTTCAGTCCACCCAAGGTGTCGCCAAGGCCTCCGCGAAGCTGAAGAAATACGACGACGCTAAAAAGCTCTACGAGCAGATCGCCCAGACGAAAGAATGGCGCGGCGAACCCACCGCGAACTCCCTGCGCATGCTCGGAGACATCGAGGCCGCTCAGAACAAGCACGAAGCCGCCATCGCCTATTACCAGCGTGTCTTCATCGCGCACCAGCGCTGGAAAGACGAGATGGCCAAGGCCTACCTCGGCTCCGCCAAATCCTTCATCGCCCTCGGCAAGAAAGAAGAGGCCCGCAACACGCTCCAGGAGATGATCAACCGGGCTGACCTCAAGGAAAAGCCGGAGACCAAGGAAGCCCAACGCCTCATCGCCACGCTCTAAACCGCCACTGAAGCCTCACTTTTGACCGTCATGCGCTCCGTTTCCCTGTTTTTCGCTGTTTGCGGCCTTCTGCTCGCCTCCGCCGGTTTCGCCCGTGCCCAGGCCATCGTCTTGAAAGACGGCAGCAAGGTCTTCTCGAATGAATTCTCCCTCGAAGGAGAGAAAATCATCCGCACCATCAAGATCGGCGAGGCCACCGCCAAGAGTGAGATCATGCGGCAGAACATTGATTCCCTGGAATGGCCCTACCCAGCCGAACTCACGGACTCGCAGGACCTTCTCGCCAAAGGGAAAACCGAAGATGCCATCGACGTGCTGAAAAAAGGGAAGGACTTCTTCGAGAACTTCAAGGACGTGGAAGGGAACTGGTATGTCGATATCTACTTCGCCTATATCGAAGCGCTGAACGCCGGCGGAAAATTTGATGATGTCATCAAGCTCATGCCCTCGGCTCGTAATTTGAAGCTCACGGACGCTCAAAAGATGCGCCTGCGCATCATCCAGCTCGATATCGACCGCCAGACGTCCTCCGATTATCTGACCATCGTGGCCGAGGCCGAGAGCATTTTGAAGGAGACGGATGATTCCGCCGTCGGTGCCGCCCTCTGGAACATCATCGCCGATGTGCATGTGAAGAAGAAGGAGTGGGAAAAGGCCCTGCTCGCCTACCTGCGCATCCCCGTTTTCTACGGCACGCAGATGCAGCGTGTGCCAGAGGCCGAGCTACAGGCCGCCCTCATGCTCGTGAAGATGGGCCGTTTTGAGGACGCGAGTTCTTTTTTCACCCGTCTCATGGCCTCCTACCCCGGCTCCCTTATCGCCGAACGTGCCACGAAGGAAAAAGCCTCCATCGCTGGTATGAAGAACGAAGATCCCTCGAAGCAGACGAAGGATGAAAGCAAAGACGGCAAGAAGGATGAAAAGCCCGCCGAAGGTGGCGAGAAGCCCAAAGAAGCCGCCGAGCCTGCAAAAACTGCCGAAGAGCCAAAAAAATAACTCCACATTTTCTCTTACACCCCCCATCATAACCCTCCACCTCGTTCCTCAAACATGACACGCCTCCTCCGTTCCCGTCTCGTCCCTGCCGCTCCGTTGCTCGTATTGGCGCTGGGTGTTCTCACTGGCTTCGCTTCCGCTCAGGAAGCCGCTGCCGCCGCTGAAGCGGCCCATCCGCAGGGTGATTCCCTCATCACGCTCTTCATTCAAGGCGGTTGGGTGATGTATCCCCTCCTCGTCTGCTCCGTCGCCATGGTCTGGCTCACCGTCGATACGTGGGGCCGCACCGGTGTGAAGAAGCTCGCTCCTCCAGCCCATGTGGCTCAGATGCAGGACCTCTTCCGCAGCGGTGATTACGTCGGTGCTTACCAGTTTGCGAAGAACAACAATTCCTCCTTCTGCGATGTGAGCCGTGTCTGCCTCAGCTTTGCCGGTGACGGTGAAGAAGCCGTGGAAACCGCCATGTTTGCCGAAATCAACAAGGTGAACGCCGCGATCCAGACCCGCATCAATTACCTTTCCGTTATCGGTGTGTGTACGCCGATGATCGGTCTGATCGGCACGGTGGCTGGTATGAAAGGCGCTTTCGCTGAGTTGGGTAAATCCGGTGCTTCGGACGTGGGTGCCCTCTCTGGCCACATCGGTGAGGTGCTCGTCGCTACCGCCACCGGTCTCGTGATCGCTGTGCCGGCCTTCCTCGTGTTCTACTTCCTCCGTAACCGTCTCCAGGGCGGTATGGGCGGTCTTCAGGAGTGCTTGCAGGCTCTCTTCCGCAAGATGCCCTACGAACACCTCAAAGGTGCCCACGTCGGCGAAGAAGAATTCTATGCCGCCGTGCCAAACTGGGTCGCGGGTGGCGAGGCCGCTCCGGCTGCCGTGGCTGCCTAATTTCCAACTCACCCCAAGGAGACGCGGCCCTCCCGCGTCTCCCGCTCGGTCAGACTTCTCACTTTTTACATCTCACCTTTAACTTCATACCACTATGGGCGGCGGCGGCGGCAATATGGAAGGGGGCGAACCGGAGTTTCAAATCGCTCCGATGATCGACGTCCTACTCGTTCTCCTCATCTTCTTCATGAGCATCACCTCCTCGCAGGTGGCGAAGATCGATAAGGAGATCACTCCTCCCGTGGCCGGTGCGGCCAAGAAGAAGGAGAAAAACCTCGCCAACGAGGGCATCATCAACGTGCGCTGGAACAACACCCGCCAGCAATCCACCCTCGTGCTCCAAGATCGTGAGTATCCGCAGACGGATGCCCTCGTGGAGCTCCTCACCGATTTGAAGGCCAGAAACGCCTCCTACCGCGTCATCATCCGCGGTGACAAGGCTCTCCCCGCCGTCGAAGTCCAGAAAGTCATGGCCGTCATCGCCCAGTCCGGCATCGACGACATCTCCTTCTCCGCCCTTAACCAGTAAACTCCCGCTGCCATGTCCGCCCACGGAAAGAAGAAGAACGAAATCGAGCATGACGGAACCGCCCTGGGCTTCCAGATCGCCCCCATGATCGACGTCGTGTTCGTCATCATGCTTTTCTTCATGGTAATGGCCGGCTCCCAGAAAAAGGAGATGGAGCTCAAGAGCCAGCTCCCCGGCATCGCCCCCGCTAGCGCCGATGCTCCGCAGGAAATGCCCGATGAGATCATCATCAAGATCGAGGAATCCGGCATCGTGCTCCTCAACGAAGAAGAATTCGACAATCCCGGCCCTGCCAAGCCTGCGGCTCCCGATCTCGACAAGCTCCCCAACATGACCGCGACGCTGAAACGCCTCAAACAGGAGGCGGATAACCGCAGCGCCAAAGTCATCGTCACCATCGAAGCCGAGGAGCAGGCCAAGTACGAGCGTGTCATCGACGTGCTGAACTCCCTCGCCATCGCCCGCGTCTCCAACGTGACCTTCTCCGTCGGTGGCGATACCGGGTTCTGATCCTTTTGCTCCGGGCAGGAAATTCTCATCGCACCCCAAGACGCCCGCTGGCCCATGCGTGAGCATGGAACCTGAACTTTTGAATCCTCAATCAGAAATCCGTCATGAACCCTGATCCCAACCAGCAGCCACCCGCGCAGCCCGGAGCCGCTCCCTATCCGCATCCCGGTGCCACCCAGCCGATGCCTCAGGGCTACCCGCAGATGCCGCAGGGGTATCCTCAGATGCCTCCCGGCTATCCACCGCACATGACTGGCCCGATGACGATGGGCTATCCGCCCGGCTACCCCATGCCTCAAGGCTACCCGCAGATGCCTCCCGGCTATCCTCAAATGCCCCAGGGCTACCCGCAGATGCCGCAGGGTTATCCTCAAATGCCTCAGGGCTACCCACAGATGCCGCAGGGATACCCCCAAATGCCTCCCGGCTATCCGCAGATGCCCGGCATGATGCCGCCGCCCACGATGCCGATGCCGGCCGTGGCCCCGCCACCTGCTCCTAGCACCACCGCTCCTCTCGCTCCTGCTGCTGCGGCACCGAAGCCAGCGGCTCCAGCTCAGCCTACGCCAGCGGCACCGGTTGTTGCGGCGGCGGCTCCCACCGATTCTGCCGCCGCCATAGCAACGGCTATTCCTGATGATGCCGCGCATCATCACGGTGAGTTTGGCCCCATAGAGGTCTTTCATCCCGAAGCCGCTCATCACATCGAGCCTGCGAAGCCGCAAAACGCCTTCGTGAAGATGTGGAAGAAGGTCGGCGGCGGTTCGCTCACACTTTCGATCTTTGTCCACGCAGGCATCCTCATCGCTATGGGCCTCATCGTCGTGGCGCAAAAGCTCCAGGAGAAGCAGGTCGATTTCCTTCCCGGCGGCGGCACCCAGCAGGGCGCGGCGGCCAGTCAGGACCTCCAGCACAAGGTGCAGCAGAAAAAACGCAGCAGCATCTCGAAGACCACGCCGATGAAGAAGATCGTCACGACGAGCGTGAACGCTGACATCTCCCTGCCGGAAGCCCCGCCGGATGCGCTCGATATTCCCGATGCCACCAGCATGCTCGGTGGTGGCTCGATGGGCAGCGGCGGTTTCGGCGGAGCTGGAGCCGGTGGCGGCTTTGGTAAAGGCATCGGCATGGGTGGAGCGAATGGCTTTGTGAGCCTGCCGCCTTCGATGCGCAGCCGATGCAGCACGCAGGAGCGTCTTGAGAAGCTCCGTCAAAACGGCGGCAGCCCCGAGTGTGAGCAGGCCGTGAGTGCCTCGCTCGAATGGCTCAAAGGAAAACAAAACCCCGATGGTTCCTGGGGCCGTGCCAACAAGGCCGCCTACACCGGCCTCGCCCTTTTGTGCTACCTCGGCCGCTGCGAGACGCCGGATTCCCCCTTCTACGGCGAAAACGTCACGAACGGCATCAACTACCTCATCGAGCTCAGCAAGAAGAACCCCCACGGCATCATCTCCGAGACTTGGATGGGTGAAAAGGGCGGCGCGGGCACTTACGAGCACGGCATCGCCACCTACGCCCTCGGTGAAATGTACACGCTGGCACGTCTCGGCTCCAAATCCCTCCCCGGCATGCGTGAAGCCTTCGAGAAGGGCGTGAAGGTCATCATCGACAACCAGTCCCCTAAAGGCGGCTGGGGTTACGGCGGCAAAGAAATCGTTTACAACAAGGCAGCGAACGATCTCTCCGTCGTCGGCTGGCAGTTCCAGGCTGTGAAAGCCGCCAAGAACACCAAGCTCAAGATCGACGGCCTCGAAACCTGCATCAAAAAGATGATCGAGTACATGGAAAGCATGCAGACGAAGGATGGCGGCTTCGGCGGAGCAGATCGCGACAAGCATTACAACCAGTGGTCGCTCACCGGCGTCGGCATTCTCGCCCTCGAAACGATGGCCAAGAACAAATCCGCCGCCACGAAGAAGGCCGTGAAGTTCATGCACGAGTTCCTTGCTGCCGAGCCGCTCGATTGGAACAAGAACTGCAACCTCTACTGCTGGTACTACTACACCCAGGCCTTCTTCCAGGTCGGCGGTGAGGAGTGGAAATTCTACAATCAGCAGTTCCTTCCGCAGATCCTCAGCGCCCAGCAGCCCGATGGCAGCTTCAAGCGTGGCCGCCCAAACTATCCTGCTGGTGATGCTGCCGATGAAATCTACCGTCAGTGCCTCTGCACCCTCCAGCTCGAAGTTTACTACCGCTACCTCAAGGTCGCCGATACCGAAGAGAAGTCGTTCTTCGACAAGTAAGACCATCCAGAGCGTCAAACCTCGCGTAGTTTCCCAGGGCGTCTCTCCCCGAGACGCCCTGTTCTTTTTCCCGATCATGTCCGCCGCCGAAAACATCTACGAAACCCGCCGCCTGCTTGATGAATACCTGCTGTTTCACTACGGCACGCCCGCCGAGGTGCTGCCATGGGAAAACGGGCCGCGTGAGGCGCTGAACTTCCCCGTCCGCACCGTCATGGACCTCATCGACCTTCCGCGCACGCCTTGTGAAGCCGTCGCCCTCGATCTCGGCTGTGCCGTCGGACGTTCCAGCTTCGAACTCGCCAATTTTGGCGTTCGCGTGCTTGGCATCGACTACTCACAAAGCTTCGTCGATGCCGCGGCCAAGCTCGCACGAGACGGCAGCATGCCTTACGACCGCGTCGATGAAGGCAGCGCCAGAACCGCTCTCATCGCTCATGTGCCAGACAACCTCCGTCGTGACCGCGTCACCTTCGAGCAGGGCGATGCCATGCACCTCCGCGCTGATCTTGGCGATTACGACATCGTCCACGCCGCCAATCTCCTCTGCCGCCTCACTGATCCGCTCAAGCTCATCGAGCGCCTTCCATCCCTCGTGCGCCCCGGCGGCCAGCTGTTGCTCACCACACCCTGCACCTGGCTCGAAGACTTCACCCCACGCGGAAACTGGCCTCAAGGCTCCACCCGCGAATGGCTCACCTCGCTCCTCGAACCTCACTTCGACCTCTCCAAGACCTGCGACATGCCCTTCCTCATCCGCGAGCACGCCCGCAAATACCAGTGGAGCGTCGCCCTCGGCATGCGCTGGCGGCGGAAGATCTCAGAGGTCTGATTTGAAGTCTTGCTCAACCGGGGATCTGGCCGCTATCATTCAACTTCGCATGAAAAACGCGCTTCTTCTCGCCTCCCTCCTCACGGTCGCCTCGCAGGCGCAAACACCGAATTTCAAAGAACAGCTCATCGATGCCGAAGTCGGCATCGGTTACGGCCTCGCCGTCGGTGATGTGAATGGTGATCAGCGCACGGACATCCTCCTCGCCGATAGCAACGTCATAGTCTGGTATGAAAACCCAACGTGGAAGAAGCACATCATCGCCGAAAAACTCACCGAGAAGGACCACGTCTGCATCGCCGCCCGCGACATCAGTGGCGATGGCAAATGCGAGATCGCCGTCGGCGCCGGTTGGAACCCCGGCGATACCGTCGGCAGCGGCGCGGTGTTTTATTTGATCCCCCCAGCCGACCGCACGCAGCGCTGGGAGCCAGTGCAGCTCTCTCACGAGCCTACCACCCATCGCATGAAATGGGTGCGCAATCGCTCTGGCCGCTACGACCTCGTCGTCGTGCCGCTGCATGGTCGTGGAAACGACAAAAACGCCGAGGGAGTTGGCGTGCAGGTGCTGGCCTATCACATGCCCGAAGATCCGCGCAAAGCATGGAACACCACTCTCGTGCAGGGCACCATGCACAAGACCCACAACCTCGACATCATCCCCGCCATGGGCACTGAAGCCGAGAGTTTGCTTCTGTGCGGACGCGAAGGCGTCGTGCGCCTCGATCCCACCGACAACGGTTGGAAGGAACAGTGGATCGCCCAGCATCCGAAGGACAATCCCGACCTCCAAGGCGCGGGCGAAGTGCGCTATGGAGCCTTCGCTGGTGGTCAGCCTTATGTCGTCACCATTGAGCCCATGCATGGCGAGAACCTCGTGCTCTACACTCCACCCGTCGATGGACCCAAAAACGGTGTGTGGCAGCGTCGTGTGCTTTCGAGTGATCTCGTCGATGGTCATGCCATCGCCACACATGATCTGCTCGGCCTGAACAATCGCCAGATCGTCGTCGGCTGGCGTGCGCAGCAAAAGATCGGCAAAGTGGCCGTGAAGCTTTTCTGGACCACCAAAGAGGATGGCAACGGCTGGCAAAACGCCTTCATCGACGATGGCGGTATGGCTTGTGAAGACGCCATGTGCGCCGATCTGGATGGCGACCGCGACTTGGAGGTCATCGGCGCGGGCCGTCGTAGCAAGAATGTTAAGATTTATTGGAATCAGCGGAGCCAGTGAAACAAAATTCTCTTCACTCCCTCTAGCTGCTCGCTTGCGACGGCGCGGCTTATGCTTCTAGAGTCAGCCCCGCTATGAAAGCCGCACGTATTCTCCTCTCGACCGCCGCCGCTCTCATGCTGAGCCAGTGTACACTGCCCAGCCGAGTCTCGCTGACCTCCCTCTTCGCCAGCCAGCGTGAGGTCGTTCGTCGCCCACTCATCGTTCAGCCCGTGCAGGCCTCTAGCTCGCCGCTTTACGTTTGGCATGGCAATGGCAGCCCTGGGCTCAGCACCGTCACCATCGACCTCAGCGAGCAGAAGGCCTACCTCTACAAAGGTGGTGAAAACCTCGGCTGGACCTACGTCGCCACCGGACGCAGCGGCTTCAACACGCCCACTGGCACCTTCCGCATCCTCGAAAAGCAGGTCGATAAGCGCTCCAATCGCTACGGTAGCATCGTCGCCTCCAACGGAGCCGTTCTCCGCAGCAACGCCACCGCTGGAGTCCACTCGGCCCGCGGCGGTCGATTCCAGGGAGCTAAGATGCCCTACTGGATGCGCCTCACTGGTTACGGCATCGGCATGCATGCCGGGGCCATCCCAAATCCTGGCTCCCCCGCCTCCCATGGCTGCATCCGCCTGCCCTATGACATGGCGCAGACGATCTACCAAAACGCTCCCGTCGGCACTCGCGTGACGATCATGCGCTGAGCTGCGCTTGAAGGCATTTTTGGAGCTTTGACGTGAAGAAGCCTTGATGGGCATGCGTTCACACGCCCCACTTCATTGCCCATGATTCGTCTCCTTCTCGCCTTCCTCACTCTCGCCGTCGCCCTTCGTGCCGCCGAGC
>JBEIGR010000102.1:0-12245 GCA_040381795.1 Verrucomicrobiaceae bacterium
ATGTTTTTCTCAAGACGCGAGCAATCTTCGCGCAAGGCTGGTGCCGCCAATCGTGCCGCCACGGGTTCCAGCGCGAGACGCAGCACATACAGCTCTTCAAAATCATGCGGCGTCAGGTCTTTGACATAAGCCCGACCCGTGCCGCTGAACTCCACCAATCCCTCGCGCTCCAGCGTGAACAACGCCTCCCGCACCGGCACGCGACTGACACCAAGCCGTTGCGCAACGGCAGATTCAGCGAGGAGATGACCAGGGGAGATCTCGCCATCGAGGATTTCCTGCCGGAGACGGGAGACGGTGATGTCGGAACGGGTGGTTGTAGTTGGAGGTAAGCTCATGTGGTATACCGTTTCAATACGGTATACTGTCAGTGATCTTTCAATCCAGAACAAAACCTGTGAGGTGTTTGAACTTGTCGCCCGTGAGCTTCACGATCTGGTCCTTGACAACGTTGCCGCCCTTTTTCACCGGCAGGTTGTGCAAGGCGCGGTAACGGAAGTTGTCCTTCGCACGGGTTACCCACTGCACGCCGCGCAGGTCCAGGTCATGTAGGTGCTCGAAGTCCACATAGGCTTTGTCGAAGACGACGACCTCGCCTTCCTCCCGGCCGGCACAGACCTCACGGGCACGCTTGTTGTCATGCTCGCCAGCGGCGCCCAGGGAAAATCATCTCGGCGACGTCCTTAAACATGCTTTGTTACAACAGGGGTTCAATTCCCCTCGCCGCCACTTCCTTGAAGCAAAAGGATTTGCTGGGTGAAAGGAGGTAGGACGAAGTAACAGCAGATGTTTTGGAACACATCGCAACCAACCTTCATCTCCTCCTTAGCAAATGAGAAGTCGGATCGATCACTTTTTCCTCTTCTTCGGCTTTTCGACACCCAACTGTTGGATGCTGTGAATTTCGAAAGGGGCGGAGGTGGCGCTGTCGAATTCGGCGGCGGCTTCGAGACCGGCGCGGGCGATCTCTTCGGCGCTTTTGCCGCTGTCGTAGGCGGTTTGCATGGCTCCGAGAGCGAAGTCACGACCCGAACCGGCGGCCCAGAACTTGTGAAACTGCTGCGCGGAGCGGTAGGAATAGAGCGCAAAGATGCCATGTTCATTCGCGGCGAGGCCGTAGAACTGCGTGGTCTCGTATTCTTCGCCTTTGTCGGGCATGGCCGTCATGAAGTACTCGGCCTTCAACCAAGCGTGAGCATGGCGGAAGGTTTCGAAGATCATCTCGCAGGAGGAGAAGTCACGAGGGCGGTCGGGATTGGAGAAGTAGCTCTTGAGAACGACGAGGCTCGCCGAGGTGCCGGTGAGGCCGATGAAGGTATCGCCGATCTTGGTGATCTTCGTCTTGTTCACAACATGCCCAGCTTTTTGCCGCAGCGAGCCGAGGCAGCTCAGTGTATCCGCCCCGATGCAGGCGACTCCGTTTTTCTGGGTGACGACGATGGTGGACATGATTGGAAGAAATGACGAAGGCCTGAAATCCGAATGACAATTGGGCTCAGTGGCCTTTGTCGATCATCGCGGCGAACTCGGAGAAGAAGTATTTCGCGTCATTCGGGCCGGGGGCGGCCTCTGGGTGGTATTGAACGCTGAGCACAGGTGCTTCGCGGTGGCGCACGCCTTCGACGGTGCCGTCGTTGAGGTTGATGTGGGTGACCTCGACGTTGCCGGGCAGACTGGCTGGGTCGATGGCGAAGCCGTGGTTCTGGCTGGTGATGGCCACCTGGCCATTGCGCAGGTCTTTGACGGGCTGATTGCCGCCACGATGACCGAACTTGAGCTTGAAAGTCCGGCCGCCGTAGGCGTGACCGAGGATCTGATGGCCGAGGCAGATGGCAAAGATGGGCTTCACGCCGATGAGCTGTTTCACCTCAGTGTGGATGTAACTGAGCGCAGCGGGATCGCCGGGGCCGTTGGAGAGGAAGACGCCATCGGGATTCCGAGCGAGCACGTCTTTGGCACTGGTGGTGGCCGGAACGACATCGACACGGAAGCCGGCCTGGCGCAGGCGGCGGAGAATGTTGCGTTTGATGCCGAAATCGTAAGCGACGATGTGGTGCTTTGTCTGTGGCAGGCTGTGAAAGGCACCGGTGGGACCGCCTTCACGATTCTGAGAAGGGCTGGGGATGTCCCATTCGCGGCTTTCAGTGCTCTCGGGGTCCCAGACGTAGGACTTGGTGGTGGTGACTTCTTTGACGAAATCACTGCCTTCCATGGTGGGGCTGCTGGCGGCGAGCTTCACAGCCTCATCGGCATTGAGCACGGCGCTGGTGATGACGGCCCGCATGGCTCCGCGTGTGCGGAGATGCTTGGTGAGGGCGCGGGTATCAATGCCCTGGATGCCGGGGATATTCCATTCTTTGAGGTAGTCGTCGAGGCTCTGCGTGCTGCGCCAGTTGCTGGGGATGTCGCAAAGCTCCTCAATGACGAAACCACGAACGTGCGGCTGGCTGCTTTCGGGATCGAGCGGGTTTACGCCGTAATTCCCGATCATGGGATAGGTCATGGCGACGATCTGGCCGCGATAGGAGGGATCGGTGAGCACCTCCTGATAGCCGGTCATGGAGGTATTAAAGCAGATTTCGCCGGTGTGCGTGGCCTCGGCGCCGAACGCCGTGCCTTCAAACACCCGGCCATCTTCGAGGGCAAGGAGGGCTTTTTTCATCAAAGTGCGACCATTGCGATAAACAGGACAGCGGAGGTTCCAAGCTCAAAGTTGGCGTTTCTCGCAACGAGCATGGATCACGGGGATTCCGGCTCCTCGGTGCGCTCGACGAAGCGCATGGCGTGATCGATGAAGCGGAGGTGGACGTCGTCAGTGGGGCCGTTTCGGTTTTTGGCGAGGATGAGCATGGCTTCACCACGCTTTTTCTCCTCAGCTTCTTCGTCTTCGACCTCCATTTTGCCGCCGGCGTAGTCGGCACGAGTGAGGAGGCCTACCATATCGGCATCCTGTTCTATGGAGCCGGACTCCCGGAGGTCGGAGAGCACTGGGCGCTGGCCTTTGCGTGACTCGACCGCTCGATTGAGCTGGGCGAGCACGATGACGGGGACGTTCAGCTCTTTGGCGAGGCCTTTGATGCCGGCGGAGATTTCAGCGATTTCGATCTGGCGATTGTCTTTGGCCCGACGGCTGCCGCTGGTGACGAGCTGCAGGTAGTCGATCATGATCATCTGGATGTCGTGCTGCTTCTTGAGGCGGCGGGATTTGGCACGCATCTCCATGATGTCGAGGCCAGGGGTTTCATCGATGAAGATCTGGGCTTTCTGGAGGTCACGCGTGGCCTTAGCAAGGGCATCCTGCTGGGCACGAGAAAGAAGACCGCGGGAGAGATCCTGCATGCTGAGGCGGGCGCGGGAGACGAGCAGACGACGCACGAGCATCGTGGCGCTCATTTCGAGGGAGAAGACGACGCAGGGCTTGTTACAATCCACGGCAATGTGCTCGACGATATTCATCGCGAGAGAGGTTTTCCCCATCGAAGGACGAGCGGCGATGACGAACATTTCGCCGCCTTGCAGGCCGCTGCTCATCTGGTCGAGCTTGGAGTAGCCAGTGGAGAGGCCACGGAGCTGGCCTGGATGCTCGAGCATGTATTGAATGCTGTCGATGGCATCCATGACGTGCTGGCTGAGGGTCTTGATGCCTTCCTTGGCCCCCACGGAAGTGCGGACGGCGAGGGCACGCTGCTCGGCGTGGTCGAGGACGGTATCGATGTCCTCATCGAGCTGCTCTTTGCCATGCTCGTAGGCGTGATGGATGTTGAGCGAGGAGGCGTGGATGAGCTCACGGAGAATATGCTTCTCCATGACGATCTTTTTGTAATGAGGAAAGTGCGCCGGAATGGGCACGAAAGTGAAAAGATCACTGATGGCGGCGGCTCCGCCGACCTTGTCGAGGAGGTTTTGATCCCGCAGAGCGTGAGTGACGGTGACGGGGTCGATCGGCAGGTTTTTATCATAAAACTCGAGCAGTTTCTCATAAATCGTGCGGTTGGCGTCGTGATAAAAAGCATGCGCGGGGAGAGTCACACGGCAGTCACTGAGACGCTCATTGGGGTCCTGGAGGAGACAGGAGAGCACGCCTTTCTCGGCTTCATCGGAAAAGGGCAGCGCCCGATTGATGGAAGCGAGCAATTCCTCCGCCGTGGGCACTTCATTTCGTTTTTTAAACGGTGCTTTTTCGACGGCAGGCGCTGAGCTGGCAGCGGCGGTGGTTGGGGAGAGTGGAGCGGCGGAATCAGCCATGGGAAAAGGGATCGAGGCGGATTGGCAGCATGAATGATTCGTCCCTCCGAACAAACAAAGACTTGCTTTTTTTATGCTTTATCCCGAAAAATGAACACTCCCCGCATCACCGGGTCCAACGTCGTCCCTTCCCACAACCATCTATGCTCCTTAAAGCAATCAAACACAAAGTCGCCGTGCTTGCCGCCATTGCCGCCTTCCATGGTGCCGCATTTGCCGCTCCAATCGCCGGCATCGAAAAATCCGACCTCGTCAAACCCAGCTCCGAGCTCGACAAGATTCTTGTCACGCTGGAAGCTGAGCAGGCCAAGGTTCAGAAAGACCCGCAAAACACAAGCACCAATTCCGATTGGACGAAGGCGTTCAACGCCGCCGTGACGCAGGTGCAGGACCTCGCCAACAAGAAGGATGCGAACGCGGCCTATGTGCTGGCGAAGTGGGGCATCCTCGTGGGTGGCAACAACGTGAACGTCAATTCCATCGTCGATCTCTACCGCGCCGCGGGTAGCATCCCAGCTGCGCAGATCGAACTGGCCCAGGTGCTCCTCAACGGCTTCCGCCAGGACACCGACAAGACCCGTGAAGCGGTGAACCTCATCGTGGAAGCCGAGAAGGCCGGCAACAAGCTGGCCCGCCGCATGAAAGCTCAGCTCCACCTTTCCGGCGCTGCCGCACCCGTCATCGCACAGGACAACAAGACCGCCGTCGAACTGCTTGAGAAAGCCAGCACAGATGGCGATGGCGATGCCTCCCTGGGTCTCTATCAGATCTACGCCCGTGGCATCACTGGCTACGCGCAAGACTTCACGAAGTCCCTAGATTACCTGAAGATGGCCGCTGAAAAGCAGAGCAACGCCACCGCCCTCGGTGAATACGGTGCCCGCCTCCTTGCAGGTGACACGGGTGACGGCAAAACCGCTCCAAACCTCGTCACGAAGAACGTGCAGCAGGCGCTGAAGATGTTTGAAGACTCCGCCAAGGGTGGTCTCGCTGCTGCGAACCGCATCCTCGGCCAGATCTATGAAGGCGGCGTGGGCGAAAATAACGCCGACGTGGTGCCTGACCTCCAAAAAGCCATCGAGTATTATGGTAAGGCCGCTCAGGGCAGCGATCCCGCCGCCCTTTTCCGCCTAGCCCAGGCATCCGAATCCGGCATCGCTAAGCCAGAATCCAAGCCTGAAGCCGATGGTTCCTGGGATCCCAAGAACATCCTCGTTCAGCCGAATGCCAAAAACGCCCTCGACCTATATCGCATGGCCGCCCAGAACAACGCCGCCGAAGCCTTCTTCGCCGTTGGTCGTTTCTATGAGACCGGCACGGTTGTGGATAAAGATCCTGAAAAGGCTTTCGCCCTCTACATCCGCGCTGCCAACGCTGGCGTGCTCGCTGCCATGAACCAGCTCGCTGGCCTTTACGCCAACGGTGCCGGCGTGACCCAGGATATCATCGCTGCGGGTGGATGGTACAAGCGTGCTGCTGATGCTGGATACGCCCCCGCCAAGATCGCTTACGGCATGATGGCCGAGCAGGGCACTGGCATGGAGCGAAATTTGATCCTCGCTGAGCGCACCTACTCCGAAGCTGCCCAACTGGGTGCGCCGCTGGCCATGGTTCGCCTTGCTGCGCTGCACATCAACGGAGTGGAACCCGGCAAGCCAAACTTCCCTCTCGCTTGGGCCTATGCCCAGCTCGCTAGCGAAGCCACGAAAGGCCAATCTGCTGAGATCAACCAGTTCGTCGCCAACCTCGAAGACGCGAAGAAAGACGATAAGAAGATCTACACGGAAGACATGATCAAGCAGGGCAAGGCCGAGCTTGAGAAGCTCAAGAAGAGCATCAACATCGCCACCGCACCTGCTGCGTCCGCCGCTCCCGAAGCAGCGCCTGCTGCTCCGAAATCCGACGCCAAAAAGAAGGCGACAAAGTAAGGCGTGATTGAAGAGCAGATTTGCCAAAAACCTGCTTGCCAAAATATCGACTCCCTCTAGTCTCCGGCTCCCTTCGCACGAGGGGAGCCGGTTTTTATTTCCGGGGCATTAGCTCAGTTGGTAGAGCGCCTGCATGGCATGCAGGAGGTCAGCGGTTCGAACCCGCTATGCTCCACCAAACCACATGCAGGTTCCGCCATGAAGCGTGTTTTCCTCCCCCTGCTAGTTTTAACTCCTTTCATTCAGGCACGCGAGGTGCAGAGCCATGGCCTGCTGTTTGAAAAATGGCTGCGAGATACCTTCTTCGGCGGTTACGAGCCTATAAGCCAAACGCAGAAGTGGGACATTCCCGCTAACGCCAACAAGGAGCATGGCCGCATCCCGGTAAATCCCAAGGCGGCGAAGCACGGGACCCCCATCGGGCTCGGCGACGCCTTGCGTCAATTCGATATCGGCGAGCCTTTCCTGCTCATCACGGGCTTTTGGCGCCAGGAGACCGAGAATCAGAAGGTTTGGACGAATGTGCAGGCCGTGCGGGTGGAGCCGACAACGTGGCAAAAGCTCTGGCATCCGATCACAAGGGCGGATATCGAAAAGCTCGACGCGGTGATCAAAGACACCTCACTCAGTCTCGACGAGGCTAGAAAGGCTGCGCAGGCGATGAAAGCACGAATTCCCTTCACCAAAGCCGTCATCCAAGTGAATCCAAAGATCGATGGCAGCCAGCGCCGGCTGCAATGCAGCCTTCGTTTTGATGACTTTTTCACTCACCTAGCCCCGGAGGCCTCACCCGAGCCGCAGAGGCAGCCGCAGATCTTCGGAATCCCGGTGCCGAAGGCTTTTGCTTCCACCCCGAGGGACTTTTGAGTCGTCCTGACCTCAAGGGATTGTGTTTTGCCATTCGACAGGCCCAATTTTCCGTTCAATCTCATTGCCAATCTGCGGCGTCGTTGTTAACACCACGCACAAATTTACCGGCATATGAAGTTCAATATCAGCAAGGAAGCCTTTTTGGGGGCCATCAACCAAGTGCAGCATGTCGTCAGCTCCCGCACGACACTCGCCATTCTCTCCAACGTCCTTCTGAAGGCCAAAGACGGCGTTCTCGAGCTCACGACGACGGACCTAGATGTCGGCGTCACCTGCACGGTGCCCTGCGAAGTCTCCGAAGCCGGAGCCACGACCCTTCCCGCCCGCCGTCTCGCCACCATCGTTCGTGAACTTCCTGCCGAGGACATCGAGGTGAAAGTGGATGAGAAAAACGTGGCCTCCATCAAGAGCGGCCCCAGCTTTTTCAAGGTGCTCGGTCTCACCAGCGAGGAATTCCCTGCCCTGCCCCGCTTTGACGACGCACGGGAATTCAAGATCGAGCAGCAGATGCTGCGGGATTGCCTGCGCAAGACTAGCTACGCCATCTCGACGGACGAGACGCGTTATGTGCTCAACGGCATCCTTTTCTCATTCAAGGAAAACGCCCTCACCATGGTGGCCACGGATGGCCGCCGTCTCGCCATGGTGGAGCAGGAAATCGAATTCCCGCAAAGCCAGGAGATCGACATCATCGTGCCCACCAAGGCCGTGAACGAACTCTCACGCCTCCTCGGAGATTCCGGCCTCGTCTCCATCAAAGTCACCGGCTCCCAGGTTGGCTTTGATCTCGGTGACGGCCTCCTCGTGAGCAAGCTGATCGATGGCAATTACCCGAACTACCGCCAGGTCATCCCCGGCGAGTCGAAGGAGCGCATCCCCATCGAGCGTGAGGCCTTCCTGCGTGCCATCTCCCGCGTCTCGCTGCTCACCACGGATAAATCGAACTCCATCAAATTCATCTTTACCCCAGGTCAGGTCGAGATCGTCGCCTCCTCCCCAGACATCGGTGAAGCCCGTGAGACGCTCGCCATCAATTACAAAGGTGCCTCCATCACCATCGCGTTCAATCCGGAGTTCTCCATGGCTCCGCTGCGAAATCTCAGTGCCGATGAGATCCATCTTCACCTCATTGATGAGATCAGCCCTGGCGTCATCCGCAGCGGCACGAATTTCCTCTATGTGCTCATGCCCATGCGCGTGAACGCCTAACTTAACGCTCCTTTCATCAACAGCCAGATTATGAAAGCCCCCGCGCTGCTCTCCCTCGCCGCCCTCGTCTCGTTGGCCTCCTGCTATGGTCCAGAGCCAAAGCCCCCACCCGGACCGCGTGGTTATACTCTCGATCGTGCCCCAGGTGAGGCCCGCTACGGCCAGGATCCTGCCGGTCCGGCAGACACGAGATACCTCGAAACAGGAGATCCATCGCTCACGCCTCCGCTTCCCAATCCGAATGATCCGGCGTCGGCTTCCGTGCAGCCGCCGAACCTTGGTGCACCTGCAATCACGCCTCCTGGTGTCACGCCACCAGTTACAGGCAACACGCCGCCGCCACCTGTCATCGTCACCCCACCAGCCACGACCACTCCGACGGCGCCCGTCACACCTCCGAGCACGAGCAGCTACCCTACGGCCACTCGCACGAAGCCCGGTTTTGTGAAAAGCCCCTTTGATTCGCTCGGTCGTGAGATCGACGTCCGTGAGATGCGCTCCGGCCAGAAGGCCCGCTGCCCTTACACGCAGAAGGTTTTCCTCGTGCCGTAAGTCCTGATTCGGGTTTCCTCTTCGAGGGCGGCCTTCTTGAATCAGGAATCTTGAATCATGAATCAGGAATCCAGCATCGCCATCCTCGCCCCCGGCTTGCTCGGTGGTTCGCTGGCCTTGGCGGTGCGGAAAAAATTCCCGCTGGCCGTGATTCGTGTGTGGGCGAGACGTGCGGAGGCGCTGGATGAGGTGCGGCAGCGGCTTCCTTCCGCCATCGGCAGCACCAGCATCGTGGAGACCATGCAGGACGCCTCTATCGCTATCCTGTGCATGCCGGTGCAGCACATGAAGGCCGCTGCCGAGCAGATCATCGCTGCCAAAACCACGCCTGAGCTCCTCGTGACCGATGTGGGCAGTGTAAAAGGCAGTGTCGTGGCGGCCTTGGAGCCCGTTTTTAGCTCCAAAGGCATCCCTTTTATCGGCAGCCACCCAATGGCCGGTTCGCACGCCACTGGCATGGCCCATGCGCGGGGAGATCTTTTCCAAAATGCCGCCTGCCTGCTCACTCCGGTCGAAAACACGCCAGCTCCGGCTCTGGAGCGCCTGCGTGCCTTCTGGGCCGCCCTCGGGTGCCGAGTGCTTGAGATGAACCCGGCGGAGCATGACCGCCATGTGGCTCGCATCTCGCATCTACCACATGCGATGGCCGTTCTGACCACGCTCGCCGCATTGAAGGATGATACTCGTGCCATCCCATGCGCCGCTGGCGGCTTTCGGGATACCACCCGCGTCGCAGCGGGTGATCCCACCATGTGGAGCGGCATTCTTCGTGAAAACCGCGCTGAAGTGCTCGCCGCGCTTCAGGATGCCTCCGCATATTTGAATGACCTCGTCGAGCTTTTGACCTCCGGGGATGAGACCAAGCTAACCGCCTTCCTTACCTCCGCCAAAGCCCTTCGAGACCTCGTCCCAGCCCCGCCCGAACTCAGGCGCTAAATCAGCGGATGAAGTAGCTGAGGTTTTCCAGCTCCACGGCCAGATCCACGCTGTTCACCACCACGTTTTCGGGGGTTTCCAGCACCGTCGGCGAGAAATTCAGGATCGCCTGGATACCGTGAGCCACGAGCTCATTGCAGACGGACTGCGCATTGATCGCCGGCACGGTCAGGATCGCCATTTTCACATTGTTTTTGAGGATGTAATCCGCCAAGCCGCCCATGGGTAACAAAGGCACGGTAAACTGCCCTGCCGCCTTCGGCAGTAGATCAAAGGCCGCCGTGATCTCAAAGCCCTCCTTGCGAAAGCCGCCGTAGCGCAGCAGCGCGGAGCCGAGATTTCCCACTCCCACGAGGATCACCGGCTGGAGGCGGTTCTGCCCAAGCACGTCACCGATCATTTTGCGCAGGGCCTCCACGTTGTAGCCCAGGCCACGAGTGCCAAGCTGGCCGAAATAAGCCAAATCCTTGCGGAGCTGTGTCGATTTCACGCCTGCCGCCTTCGCCAGCGCCGCGGAGGACACCGTATCCACCCGGTTATCCCGCAGCTTCTGCAAGCAGCGCAGATAGATGGAGAGGCGGTAGATGGCCTTCCGAGGGGGGCTGGGGGGTTTGGTTCCGTACACGAGGTGGCGATCCAGCCACGCCGGGGCCGTTTTGTCAATCATGGCTCCACTCACCCTGGTTTTGCGCTGGCAAAACCCGCGCTTTTCGCCACTTCTTACCGCCACGCCGATGCCTACTCACCCTTCGCTCCCTCTGGCAGATCGCTACGCACGTTTTCGCGACGCGGTCTTCGGCGGCGTCGAGGATCGTGGCACGCTGCCCGGCCTCGAAGAAGCTTGGACGGAGCTCGACTGGCAGAGCTTATGGTTTGCCGGAGCCTTCGGTACGCAATTCACGACCACCGACGGCCAAAAAATCGAGGTCACCGATTTTGGCACCTGGAATTCCGGCCCCGGCCCCGATTTCACCGGGGGCACCCTTCGTGTGGAGGGTGAATCACGCCGTGGAGATCTCGAACTCGATACCGACGCCCGCGATTGGGAGCATCATGCCCATGGCTCAAATCCCGGCTACAACCGCGTCGTGCTCCATCTCATCCTTCGCACACCGGAGGCACGGTTTTTCACCCGCACCAGCCAGCATCGCGAGGTGCCGCAGGTCGTTTTAAATGCCGCCATGCTACCTGCGGATGCCTCGCCCGCCCGTGGCTTGGCTGCCGCCCGCCTCGGCCGCTGCGCCACGCCGCTCGCCGCCCTAGATGCGTCTAGGGCGCAGTCCATCATCGAATCTGCCGCTCAGTTTCGCCTCGAGCGGAAAAGCCGCCGTCTGCACCGCCTCGTGCAGGCTCAAGGCCGTGAGCAGGCCATTTTTCAGTCTTTGGCCGAAACGCTTGGTTATCGGAACAACCAGCAGCCTTTCGTCATCCTCACCCAGCGCCTCCCGATTCGTGATTTGCTCTCCCGAGCGGCTTTAGAGCGTGAAGCCATGCTTTTTGGCGTGAGCGGCTTCCTCGAAAAAATCCGTGTCGAGGACACCGCCGATGCCACCCGTGGCTACCTGCGCCATTTGTGGAGTCAGTGGTGGAAGCAGCGTGATGCCTGCGCCCGCTGGATCGAGCCGCAGAGCCTTCCACGATGGAATCTGGCCGCCACACGCCCCGGCAATCACCCGCAGCGCCGCCTCGGTGCCCTCGCTGCCATGCTTTCCTCTTGGAAACGCCTCTGTGAGCCACTCACCGATGCCACCCGCTGGAGCCAACCCGCGTGGAAAGACACGCTCGCCGCCTTGCAGCACGAGTTTTGGACCTCCCACTACACCCTCACCGCCGCGCCTGCCGCCAAACCCCTTGCCCTCATTGGCGAGACCCGCGTGCATGAGATGCTCGCCAATGTGGCCTACCCACTGCTCGTGCCCGAGCGCACTCGTTTGTGGGCCGAGTATCTCGTTCTCCCCGCCCTACTCGATAATCAAAAAGTCCGCCGCGCCATGCTACGACTCTTTGGTGAAGATTCACCCCTCGCGGCCTCCCTCAGCACTCGGCTCCATCATCATCAGGGCCTGCTGCAGATTTATGAGGACTTCTGCCTGGAGGACGACAGCGCCTGCGCCGCCTGCCCCTTCCCCGAGAGGCTCAAAGAGTGGGCGTGACCTGATTTCGTCACGCCTCCGCAAAGCGCCGCCAGTAAAGCACCGCCAGCGGCACATAGCCCAGGCACTCCTTCGCTGCATCCGCCACGCCCGCCATCGTGCGAGCATCCGTAGCCGTCACCACCAGCACCGCTGCCACCAGCAGCGAACAGCCTAGCGTGAAAACCGCCCGCAGCGCAAAGGTGCTCCGTCGTGGCTCCGCCTCCAGCAGCAGCAAATCAATGAAACGTGAAGCCAGCAGCACAAAGAGCACCAGCGAGAGCCACCCGCCCTCCTCCGCCAGCATTTCAGACGAAGGCAGCCAGTCATACAGCCCGTGCAGCAGGACCACGCCCGCAAAGGTCGCCACGAA
>JBEIGR010000103.1:0-12241 GCA_040381795.1 Verrucomicrobiaceae bacterium
CGCCGCTGCTCATGACGCCTTGCAACGCATTCTTGCCCTAGCCCCGGAGGACTCAACCGCGAGGATCGCCTTGGCCTCCGATCTACTTCTCTCTTCAAAGGATGATGAAAAAGCCTGCGGAATCACCGCATTGCTCGACCAGCTGGAAAAAGCTCTTCAAATCAATGATTACGAGGCACGAAACCATTGTTTTTGGACACTCGAATCCATGAGCCTGCGGGACCCTGTGCAGAAAACCCGTTTTGCTCGCCTCATCCTACGGATGCCATGGCACGTCATTGAGCGACGCGTTGTATTCCACCTTCTAGGCTACCCTCATCCACTTCAGGATAGAAACCGCCTCGAACTTCGTGCCTGGATTCACCGCCTGCTGGAAACTGAGCCGCAAATTGACTCTCAGGAGCGCCTCGGCATCGCGCGAATCCTTCAGCACCATGGCGAGCATCTTCTAGCGCTCTCGGTCATCCCCGCAGAGCTATCCTTGAAGGACCGTGATCTCCTCACCGCCCGAATCGACTCGCTCATGGCGGAAAAGCAGTGGGAACAGATTCAAAGTCTCATCGTCGCCCCCAATGTCCCCCTCTCAAGGCATCACCAAGCTTTATTTCAGGCTTGGCTCGCTCTGGAGACCACTGGTGACAGCGCTGAGAGTGTCAAAAAACTTGGCATCGCCCTAGTTGAAGCACGTGAACGTCAGGAGCAGGGGGCTTTCGTCGCCATAGGCCGCCTTGCTGCCCATCATCGCCAGCACCGCATCGCTACGGAGGCCTACGCGCTTGCATTTCATCCGCTGTTCCCCGTCGCCACTCACCTGGTTGGGCCACTCCTGCTACAATCACGCCTCGGAGGCATGCGTGCGGATGAGGCTCTCCATCTTCTCGCTGCCCGTGAGCGAATCGAGCCATGGAATCGTGACCTGCACCGGCAGCTTAGTTGTCTGCGCCTCCTCTCGGGTGAGTGTATCGAAAGCATCCTTGCAGAGGCAGAAGCTGCCCTCCGACTGAATCCTGCGGATGTTTACTCTGCCTTTTTAGCTGCCTTTGCCAGCCAGCGACTTGGTCGGCGCGACAAAGCGGCCACTTACCTCGAGCAGCTCCGTTACCCTTACTCCTGGCAGCCCCATGAACGAGCGGCCATGATCTACATCCTAAAATCATGCGGAGAAAGGGGCCTCGCCGCTCAGATGGCCGCCACCATACCCTCGGGCGCTGCACTTTTTGAAGAAGAGCTTTCTTTGCTGCGCGCTCGGTAACTTGTGACGACTTTACGCACGCCCCCCAATAAGCCTAATAAATCGCTACTGGGAGGCCTTATCTGGCAGGCTTCTCGTCGCAGACGTTCCTGATGCTTGCAAGCATCGCACGGCTTGGTAAAGCGTCACATTTCCCATGACCGCCCAAGAAGTCGCCGTACTCGATTACGGCTCCCAGTATTCCCAGCTCATCGTCCGCCGCGTTCGCGAGCTGGGTTTCGTCTCGCACCTCTATCCGCCTGCGGAGTTGGCCAGGCTCACGAACCCCGGTGCCATCATCCTTTCCGGCGGCCCACGCAGCACTTCGGAGAAAGACGCACCGGATGTCGACTACGACAAACTGATGTCCTTCGGCGTGCCCGTGCTCGGCGTGTGCTACGGCATGCAGCTCCTCAACATCAAGCACGGCGGAACGGTGAAACCCGGCGTCACCCGCGAGTATGGCCCGGCCAAACTCGTCGTCACCGACCACAGCGACCTCTTTGACGGCATCTCGCACGAATCCCAGGTCTGGATGAGCCATAGCGACACCTGCGCGAACCTTGCCGACACGACCAAAGTCATCGCCACGAATGAAGACGCCGTCCCCGTCGCCTTGAAATGGTCCGACCGCTGCTGGGGCATCCAGTTTCACCCGGAGGTCACGCATTCTCACGAAGGCACCGCCATCCTGAAAAACTTCCTCACCCAAAGTGGTGCCCAGCTTGCCAAGTTCGACATCCAGGAGTTCAAAGCGCAGATGATCGAGCGCATCAAAGCCGAAGTCGGCAGCCGCGAAGTCATCTGCGGCGTCTCCGGCGGTGTGGACAGCACCGTGCTCGCCGTATTGCTCGCCAAGGCTGGCGTCAAAGTCCGCTGCATCTACATCGATACCGGCCTCATGCGCCTGAATGAAACCGCCGAGGTCAAAGCCCTCTTTGGCGAAGTTGGCGTCCCCATCGAGCAGATCGACGCCAGCGCCATCTTCCTCGGCGCCCTCAAAGGCGTCACCGACCCCGAGCAGAAGCGCCGCATCATCGGCACGCTCTTCGTCGAAGAATTCTGGAAGGTCGCCGACAACGTTGAACTCCTCGCCCAAGGCACGCTTTACCCCGACGTCATCGAAAGCGCCACCAGCGGCAGCATCGCCAGCAAGATCAAGACGCACCACAACCGCGTCGATAAGATCATGGAACTCAAGGAGCAGGGCAAAGTGCTCGAACCGCTCGCCGAACTCTTCAAAGACGAAGTCCGCGCCCTCGGTGCCAGCCTCGGCATCCCGCATCGCGCCTTGTGGCGTCATCCATTCCCCGGTCCCGGCCTCGCCGTGCGCATTCCGGGTGAGATCACGCCCGAGCGCGTCGCCATCACTCAGCAGGCCGACGCCATCTTCATCGGTGAACTCCGCCGCAGCGGCTGGTATGAGCAGACCTGGCAAGCCTACGCCGCTTTGCTCCCCGTCAAAACGGTGGGCGTCAAAGGGGACGAACGTAGCTACGAGCAGGCCATCAGCCTCCGCGCTGTCATTTCCGAGGACGCCATGACTGCCGAATGGGTCCGGCTGCCCTATGAAGTGCTCAGCAACGCCTCCAACAAGATCCTCAACAGCGTCAAAGGGGTGAACCGCGTGCTGTATGACATCAGCACCAAACCTCCGGCGAGTATTGAGTGGGAGTGATGGGATTCCTGATTTTAGATTCTTGCGAACCACCAAGCAGGCTCGCAGCATCTTCACTTGAACCATCAGTTGTTCATCAATCGTCAATCCCGCAGGCCCGCGCTGGTATTTTGCGGAGCAGCGGCTTCCCGGAACAGTCCTCTGTGCTCTTCGTGCCTCTGTGGTGAAAAAAACCGCTGTGAGTTAACCACAGAGGCCAAGCCTGGGCTACATCCGCTCCGTCGTCTGAATGCCGAGGAGGCCAAGTCCAGTCTTCAGGACGCGACTGGTGGCTTCGCAAAGCGTGAGACGGGTGTTGCGGGCGGTGCCTTCGGCGCGGAGGACGTGGCAGGCTTCGTAAAAGCTGTGGTAGGTATCGGCTAGCTCGTAGAGGTAGTTCGCGAGCAGGTTCGGGCGATGGTCGTCGAGGATATCGTGCGCATTTTCAGCGAACTGGGCCAGTTTCATGGCCAAAGCACGCTCGGCAGGCTCGGTGAGGACGAGGTCGGGCGTGAGAGTGACCTCGCCGTCGAGCTTGCGGAAGATGCTGCGGGTGCGGACGTAGGCGTTTAGTAGGTAGGGCGCAGTGTTACCTTGAAGGCTCAACATCTTGTCCCAACTGAATTTGTAGTCGGTGAGGCGGTTCTGGCTGAGCTCGGCGTATTTCACGGCTCCAGAGCCGATGATGCGGGCGATCTGGTCTTTTTCTTCGGCGGTGAAGCCTTGCTCTTTTTCATCGGCGGCGGCGCGGGAACGTTCGATAGCCTCGTCGATAACCTCCAGCAGACCCACTGTCTCGCCGCTGCGGGTTTTGAACATCTTGCCATCCGGGCCCAAAATGCTGCCGAAAGCGATGTGCGTCATTTTCGTGGTCACACCGCGACGCTGCGCGGCGGCGAAGACCTGGCGGAAGTGAAGCTGCTGCGGCGCACCGACGACATACCAGATCTCGTCGGCTTTCCATTCCTTCACGCGGTAGTCGATCGTGGCGAGATCCGTGGTGGCATACAGGAAGCCCCCATCTCCTTTGCGGATGATGCACGGAGCAGCTTTCCACTCGTCCTTCTCCTTGATGAGGAAGGGATCGCTTTCCGGCTTCACGCTGCCATCGCTGAAAACGACCGTCGCACCGTCGCTGATCGTCGCGATGCCTTGGGTGAGCATCTCGGCCACTAGCGGGGCCAAAGCATCGTTGTAGAAGCTCTCGCCGAGGTAGTGGTCGAAGGTGATGTCGAGCGTGCTGTAAACCTTTTCGAGCTGTTCAAGCGTGAGGCGCACGCATTCCTTCCAGATGCCGAGGTTTTCGGCGTCGCCCTGCTGGAGCTTCACGAGTTCGCCTTTGCAGGTTTCCAAAACGCTTTCATCGGCCTTCGTGGCCGCGTTGACGGCTTTATAGACGCTGACGAGTTCGTGAATCGGGTCCGCTTTGAGCTTCGCCTGATCGAGCTGTGTCTTCCAGCCGTGGATGATCATGCCAAACTGCGTGCCCCAGTCGCCGACGTGGTTGTCGGTGATGACCTTGTGACCGATGAAGCGTGCCACACGGGCCAGCGAGTCGCCGATGAAGGTGCTGCGAATGTGGCCGACGTGCATCGGCTTGGCGATGTTAGGCGCGGAGAAATCGACGACGATGGTCTTCGGCTGCGCCACGGCTGGAACGCCCACTTTGTCATCCGAAACGATCACCGCCAGCCGTTGCGCCAAAGCGGCGGCGCTGAGCGTGAAATTGAGGAAACCAGGTCCATCCACGGTGATTTTTTCGCAGAGGTCATCCACTTCGAGCGCTGCCTTGATTTGCTCGGCCAGCGCACGCGGATTCGCCTTCACCTGCTTCGCCAAAACCATGGCCGCATTGCTCTGGTAGTCGCCGTAACGCGTATCGGAGGCGATGACGACATTCGGCGTGTAGCCGGCGGGCAATTCGATGCCTGCCGCAGTGAAAGCAGCTTGGAGACGGGACGTGAGAATGGCGCGAAACATGGGGCGCGGAGTTTGAATGACGAATGGCGATTGTCGAATGCGGAATGAGGGGGCATTTCTCGCACTCAGGTCCCCAATTCACGCGAGGCTTGTTTGCTTGCTGTGGCACAGGAACGGCACGAATCCTGCACAGGAGAAAACCCCTCCAACTACATGACACGACACGATACCCTCCTCGCCTGGATCGAAGAAATCCGCGCTCTTTGCCAACCCGAATCCGTCCACATGTGCGATGGCTCTCAAGCTGAATACGATGAAATGTGTGAGCTACTTGTGAAGAAAGGCACCTTTCGCCGCCTGAATCCCGAAAAGCGGCCCAATTGCTTCCTTGCTTGGTCTGATCCGAACGACGTGGCCCGCGTGGAGGATCGCACCTACATCTGCAGCCGTCGCAAGGATGATGCCGGACCCACGAATAACTGGATGGAACCGCGTGAGATGAAGACCACGCTAAAAAGCCTCTTCGCGGGCTGCATGAAAGGCCGCGTGATGTATGTGGTGCCTTTTTGCATGGGGCCGCTCGGCTCGCCCTTCTCCGTGATCGGCATCGAGATCACCGATTCACCCTACGTCGTCGCCAGCATGCGCATCATGACCCGCATGGGCAAAGCCGTGCTCGATCAGCTCGGCGAGGGCGGCGATTTCGTGCCCTGCGTGCATTCCGTGGGCAAACCACTTTCTCCTGGCGAAGCGGATGTTACCTGGCCTTGCAGCAGCACGAAGTACATCGTGCATTTCCCCGAGGAGCGCAGCATCTGGAGTTACGGCAGCGGCTACGGTGGCAATGCCCTGCTCGGCAAAAAGTGTCTCGCCCTGCGCATCGCCAGCGTCATCGGTCGTGATGAAGGTTGGCTCGCTGAGCACATGCTCATCTGCGGTGTGCAATCACCCGATGGCCGCAAAAACTACGTCGCAGCCGCTTTCCCCAGTGCCTGTGGCAAGACGAACTTCGCCATGCTCGTGCCGCCAAAGAGCTACACCGAGCAGGGATGGAAGGTCACCATCGTGGGCGATGACATCGCGTGGCTGCGCCCCGGTAAAGACGGCAAGCTTTGGGCTACAAATCCGGAAGCGGGCTACTTTGGCGTGGCTCCCGGCACCTCGTATGACTCGAACCCGAATGCGATGGAGACCATCAAGTCGAACACCATCTTCACCAACGTGGCCCTCACCGATGATGGTGATGTGTGGTGGGAAGGCATGACGAAGCAACCGCCCTCGCATCTCATCGACTGGCGTGGCCAGGACTGGACGCCGGACTGCGGACGCCCCAGCTCGCACGCGAATTCACGCTTCACCGTCCCCGCCAGGCAGACGCCCACCATTGATCCCGATTGGGAAAAGCCCGAGGGCGTGCCGATTGACGCCCTCATCTTCGGTGGACGCCGCGCCACCACCTTCCCGCTCGTCTTCCAGGCCTTCAACTGGACGCACGGCGTCTTCCTCGCTGCCAATATGGGCAGTGAGATGACTGCCGCAGCGGCTGGCACCATTGGCAAGGTGCGGCGTGACCCGCTGGCGATGCTGCCCTTCTGCGGTTACAACATGGGCCACTACTTTGCCCACTGGCTGCGCATGCGTCGCTTGGTCAAAGAAGTCCCGCGTGTCTTCCATGTGAATTGGTTCCGCAAGAACGCCGATGGCAAATTCCTCTGGCCCGGCTTTGGCGAAAACATGCGTGTGCTCGAATGGATCGTGAAACGCTGCCGTGGCGAGGGCAGGGGACACGAGACCGAACTCGGCTGGATGCCCCGCTACTCCGAGGTGAACTGGAACGGCCTCGACTTCAGCCGTGAGCAGTGGAATGAGCTCATGCACGTCGATCCCCGCGAGTTCCGCCAGGAGATCATGTCCACCGAGGAACTCTACCTCGACCTCTACGACGACATGCCGAAGGAGCTGTACTATCAGCGAGAGCTGCTCGCCGGTCGCTTCTGATGCCTCAGCCAACCAGGAGGGCGGGATTCCATTCCCGCCTTTTTTGTTTTGGGCATTCGTCAACTGGGATTTGGCCTTCCAGACCTGTGTTGGTCGAAAGAGGACCATTTTCCGTCTCGTTTTGCCCAGCCCCACCTTTCACCCCATGCGCCGGAGTGCTTTCCTCCCACGCGAACGGGACAAAAAACGCGTTGCCGCGCCCTCATACCTCCCGAATTTCATCCGCCACGACTTTCCTATGCAACCACGCTCCTTCCTCTTCGCCCTCAGCCCACTGCTCTTCGCTGCCTCGCTCTCTGCCAATGACTGGACCAACTGGCGCGGCCCGCTCCAAAACGGTGTCTCGCTGGAGCACTACACCGGCGCTGGAAAGCTGGCCGATGCTCCCGCATGGAGCTACGCGGCCCGCAGCCGTGGCACGCCGGTCATTTGCGATGGCAAGGTCATCCTCTGGGGCTACAAAGGTGAAACGAGCGACCTCATCGAGCTGCTGACCTGCCTGGACGCCAAAACGGGTGCCAAACTCTGGGAACATGAGCTTCCCGACTACCTGAGCGACTCGATCTACAACCGCTACTCCATCGGCGCTCCCACCATCGACCCCGAAACGAAGCGCATCTACCTCGTCAGCAACGCCGGCACCTTCTACTGCTTCGAGTCCGATGGCAAAAAGGTCTTCGAATTGCCCCTAATGGAGGATCTCGGGCGCATGACCTTCCCGAACAGCCGCGTCGGCAGCCCCGTCATCGAGGGGGACAATGTGCTGGTGCATTTCATCTTCTCCAACTGGGGCGCTGACGGTCCCGCCGCCGACCGCGTCTATGGTTTCGATAAGAAAACCGGCGAACTCGTCTGGTGGACCCTTCCTGGCGTCTCGCCTCCCGTCGATAGCTCCTTCTCCACACCGGTGCTCGAAACCCGCGACGGCAAACGCGTCGCTTACTTCACCACGGGCTGCGGTCACATCGTCTGCGTGAACACGCGGAACGGAAAGCCCTACTGGAAGCTCCCCATCTGCAAAAACGGCACCAATCCCAGCGTCATCCTTCATGGCGGCAATAAGCTCATCGCCGTCCATGGCGACGAAAACATCGATACCTCCGAAAAAGGCCGCATGATCGCCATCAAACTGCCGGAGAAACTCACCGCTCCCGTGCCGCCCGTGCTCGAAGCGACCACGTTGGAGCCTAGCGTCGAACTTTGGCGTCATCCGCTCGGTGCGACGAGTTCTTCGCCCGTTTTGGTCGGCGACACGATTTATCAGCTCACCGATGGTGCCGAGCTTTATGCCATCAATGCCAACACCGGCGCTGAAATTTGGAAAAAAAAGCTCTCCAACGCCAATCTGCACTCATCACCGCTCTACGTCGATGGCTTGCTCTATGTACCAATCCTCGAAGGAAAACTCGTCATCGTGAAACCCGGCGAAAAAGACGCTGAAATCGTTCAGGAAATCAAACTCGAAGGCGAATGCCTCGGCGCACCTTCTGTGTGCGACGGCGTGCTTTACGTCACCACCACCGAAAAGCTCTACAGCTTCCCCATCCCGAATAGCGGCATCAAAGTGGACGCCGCACCCGTGGCTGAAATCCCGAAAGCAGGCAAAGCCGTCGCTTTGCAGATCATACCTGCCGAAACCGTCATCATGGCCGGTGACAAGCAGGCCTTCCGCGTGCGCAGCGTCGATGCAAGTGGCTTCGTGGTCAGCGACGACGTCAAAGGCGTGAAGTGGGAGTCATTCATCCCGCCCACGGCCAAGGTGAAAGCCACCATGGATGCCAAATTCAACGACGCGGGTGAACTCGTCGTCGCCCCGGACGCCAAGATCAGCGCCGGAGCCTTCAAAGGCACTGCCCCAGATGGTCTTTTCGGCACCGTGCGTGGTCGTGCGCTGAAAAATCTGCCCATCACCGAGGACTTCGAAGGCTACACGCTCACCGAGGAATTCCCCGTCGATCCGCAGAACAACCCCGCCTACAAATTCGCTTACCCGCCGCTCCCTTGGATCGGTGCCCGCTTCAAATTCCAAGTCATGGAAAAGGACGGCAACAAGGTCTTCGGCAAGAGCTTTGACCGTCTGCTCTTCCAGCGTGCCAGCGTCTTCCTCGCCCCATCGCACCTAAAAAACTACACCATGCAGGCCGATGTGCTCACCGAGGGCAATGCCCGCTCGAAGTCCGACATCGGCTTCATCCACCAGCGCTACCTCATCTGCCTCCGTGGCAATGCCGCCAAGCTCGAAGTCAGCTCCAACCTCGAACGCCTCAAGCAGGAAGTCCCCTTCAAGCTCACTGCCAACAAATGGTACACCTTCAAAACCAGCGTCAATGCCACCGCCGACGGTTCCGGCGTCGTGCAGGCCAAAGTCTGGGAAAAAGGCACCCCCGAGCCCGCCGCATGGACCATCGAAACGAAGCTCCCCCGCGTCCACGCCAGCGGCAGCCCCGGCCTCTTCGGCTTCACCCCGCTGAACCAGCGCCGAATGTACATCGACAACCTCAGCGTCACGCAGAATTGATCGGCAAAGCCGTTTCTTGACTCCTCCAATGCTGGCATAAACTTCACGCCATGGAACTCACCCTCACACGCCCCATTGAAGCCTTCGTCGAGCGCTTGATCACTCAAGGGTATAAGAATGGTGAGGAAGTGGCTCGTCAGGCTTTGCTGCGCTGGATGGCTGAGGAGTCTGATACCCCGCCGTTCATCCAGTCTCGCCTCGACGAGGCTGCGGCGGGTCGCTTTGCCGCCGGTGATCGTGCCAACATCGAACGCATCATCGCCTCTGCCTGATGCCTGCCCGATACGATGAAAGTGAATATGTGTTCTGCGATTTGCAGGCCATCTATCGTTACATCTGCGCGGACGATGAACCCTGTGCCCGTCGTTTTCTTGAAGCTGCTTACGACACCTTCGAGTTCCTCGCGGACAATCCCATGATCGGGCGCTCACGCCCCGAGTTTGGGCATGAGGGGCTGCGTTCCTGGCGGATTCAAGGTTTTTCGCAGTCATCTTGTCTTCTACCTCCCGCAAGGAGACCGTGTGCAGATCTGGCGCGTTCTGCATGGCTCACGCGATTTGCATCAGCACGTCAGTTAAGCCCTGCGCAATTTCTTCACCCTTTACGCCGTTCGTATTCCACGCTCTAAAACCCTTGTTTCAGCTTCCATGACCACCAAACCCACCCTCCTCTTCGCGTTGGCCCTCGCGGCCACGCTCCACGCCGCCGATTACTCCCAGTGGGGCGGCAGCAATACCCGCAACATGGTGTCCGACGAAAAAGGACTGCCCATCGAGTTCGATCCAGGTAAAAAATACGGCCCCAAGGCAGCCCCGAAGGAAGCCGGTCGCCTCCGTCCAAACGCCGAGAAGGCCAATAAGGCCCCAGGTGCCGAAGACATCGACATGAGCACGACCAAAAGCTGCCTCTGGGTCGCCAAGCTCGGTTCCCAGACCTACGGCACGCCCGTGATCGCCAATGGCCAGGTCTATGTCGGCACCAACAACGAAACGCCCCGCGATGAAAAGCACACCGGCGACCGCGGCATCGTCATGGTGTTCGACGAATACACCGGCGACTTCAAATGGCAGCTCGTCTCCCCCAAGATGGGCACCGGCAAAGTCAACGACTGGGAATACCTCGGTATCTGCGCCAGCCCCACCATCGTCGGAGACAAAGCCTACGTCCCCGGCAACCGCTGCCAGATCATCTGCTTTGACGTGAAAGGCCTATCCGACGGCAACCAAGGCATGCAGGAAGAAAGCACCTTCATGGCCCCGCTCGACAAAGATGGCAAAAACACCGCCCCCATCGCCCCAGGCAAGACCGACGCCGACATCCTCTGGGTGTATGATATGTATAAAGAACTCGGCGTCTTCCAGCACAACGCCACCGCCGGATTCCCCCTCGTCGTCGATGGCAAAGTCTTCGTCCCCACCTGCAACGGCGTCGATTGGACCCACACCAACATTCCTTCGCCGAACAGCCCCAGCTTCATCATGCTGAACGCCGAAACTGGCGAACTCATGGGCGAGCAGGACAGCATCGCCTCCCAGCGAGTGCTTCACTGTTCCTGGTCCTCCCCGAACTACCTCGAACTCGGCGGCAAAAAGCAGGTCATCTTCGCCGCCGGTGACGGCTGGGTCTATTCCATGGCCCCCGAGACCAAAAAGAACGACGAAGACCTCGACATCCTCCTCGAACACTGGCGCTACGACGCCAATCCCCCTGAGTACCGCAAAAACTCCTCCGGCGAACCCATCAAATACGTCGAATACGACGGCCCCAGCGAAATCATCGCCACTCCCACCGTCGCCGACGGCCTCATCTACGTCCCCATCGGCCAGGACCCCGAGCACGGCGAAGGCCTCGGCTGCCTGAGCTGCATCGACCCCAAAGGCACCGGCGATATCACCGGCAAAGCTGTTTGGACCTTCAAAGGCATCGAGCGCTCTATCTCCACCCCCGCTGTCAAAGACGGCCTCGTCTATGCCGCCGACTACACCGGCCGCCTCTTCTGCCTCGATGCGAAGACCGGCAAGGAATACTGGAAATTCGACACCAAAGGTCACATCTGGGCCAGCCCCCTCGTCGCCGATGGCAAAGTCTGGATCGGCAACGAAGAAGGCGAACTCTTCATCCTCGCCGAAGGCAAGGAGCTCAAGGAACTCAAGACCATCGAATTCCCCTCCCCGCTCCTCAGCAGCGTCGTCGCCGCCAACGGAGCCGTGTACATCACCACCCACACGCATCTCTACTGCTTCAAAGAAGGCGCCAAGACGCCTTCCGCGCAGTAAGATCTAAGCCGTGAGAGGTTTATCTCCATCCGCCGGATCAGAGCGATCCGGCGGATTTTTTTTATCCCATGAAACGTCGCCAATTTCTTCAAGCAGCCGCCGCCACAGCGGCGATGCCATTCTCGGCTTCTGCGAGTGCTGCGGCCAGCCGCATCGTCGATACTCACACGCACTTTTACGATCCCTCGCGGCCTCAGGGCGTGCCATGGCCGGGGAAGGGGACGAATCTGTATCGAACGGTTCTTCCAGCCGATTGGCACGCGTTGGCGGCACCCCATGGCTGCCGCGAAACGGTGGTCGTGGAGGCCAGTCCATGGCTGGAGGACAATCAATGGGTGCTCGATCTCGCCGAGAAGGAAAAATCCATCATCGGCTTCGTGGGGCATCTCGATCTAGGGCCCGAGTTTGCGGCGAATTTGAGGCGGTTTGCCAAAAACCCCATCTTTCGGGGCATTCGCTGGAGCAGCAGCCTGCTGCTTGATGCCTCAAAACGCGACGACGTGCTCGCGGGTGCCAAATTACTCGCCGAACACGGCCTGGAGCTTGATTTGAACGGACCTGCCTCGGCACTTCCTGCTGCCGCCCAGCTTGCCACCGAGGTGCCGGAACTCCGAATCGTGATCAATCACCTCGGCGCACCC
>JBEIGR010000104.1:0-12237 GCA_040381795.1 Verrucomicrobiaceae bacterium
CACCGGCATCATCGCCTATCTGCACCGCAGTGGCCCGCTGCCGCCGGGCCAGATTCGCCTCATCTCCCATCCCGCCAACGACATCGCCGATCCCGATGGCGATGGCACACCCAATCTGCTCGAGTATCTGCTCGGCACCGATCCCTCTGCCAGCGAACCCACCCCCGTGCAAGTCACCGCTCCAGGCCAGCAGTTGCATCTCCAGTTCCGTCTTCCCCTCGGTATCGCCGGTGTCACACCCACCGTCGAGGTCACCGATGATCTCGCCCAATGGCAATCCGGCACCGGTCACACGGAGCAGGTGAGTGACACTTCGAGCAGCGGCTTCCGCACCCTCGTTATCCGCGATGCCGTGCCCGGCCCGCAGCGCTTCATTCGCCTCCGCGTCACGCGCTAGTCGTCATCACCCTTGACGCCAGTGTGGCGCAGCCGTCCCGGCTGCGTCAGATGAGCCCAGAGGGCTCAACCACATTACCAAGCCTTCGGAAAGCCAGCCAAAGCAAGAAGTAGTAGCGAGAGCACCATGACGATGATGCCAATGAGCCGTGACATCGCGATGGCTCGTGGCGTGGGCTCACTTTGATCCTCCCACCAGTCGCGGTCACGACTGGTGTGCGAGTAGCGTGGTGCCACGGCGGCGATCAGCGCCACCAGAGCCGTGCCCCAAAGCCATTCAGGAGGGATGAAATCGGTGATCACGGCGAAATCGATTGGATGGGTGGCCGGTGCTCGCAATGAAGACAGCAAAGTGATGGGCGAGAAGCAAACTTACGCCAGCAACTCCGTCACGACCTTCGGTCCTTCTTCGACGCCTGTGAGGCGGTAATCGAGGCCGGCGTAGCGATAGGTGAACTTGTGGTGATCGAAGCCGAGCAGGTGCAGGATGGTGGCGTGGAGATCGCGGATGTGGACGGGCTTTTCGGCGGCGGCAAAACCAAACTCGTCGGTCGCGCCGTGGATGTGGCCGCGTTTCACACCGCCTCCGGCGAGCCAGGTGGTGAAGCCGTAGGGGTTATGGTCTCGACCGCGTTGTTTGCCAGCGTTGAGGCCTGGCGTAGGCAACTCGACGACTGGGGTGCGGCCAAACTCTCCACCCCAGATGACAAGGGTGTCATCAAACAGGCCCCTCTGCTTCAAATCGGTGAGCAGGGCGGCGATGGGCTGGTCCACCTTGGCGGCGAGCGGTTTGTGGTCGAGCACATCATCGTGGTTGTCCCAGGGCTGACCATCGCCCGTCCAGAGCTGGAGGAAGCGCACACCGCGCTCAAGCAATCGACGGGCGATGAGGCACTGACGGGCGAAGGAACCCTCCGGGCCGGGCTTCACGCCATACATCTGACGAACGGCCTCCGGTTCCTTCATGATGTCAAAGGCATCGCTGGCCTCCATCTGCATGCGGTAGGCGAGTTCGAAGCTCTGGATGCGGGCTTCGAGCTGGGTGTCCTTTTGCCGCTCGGCCAGGTGGCGCTGATTGAAGGCAAGCAACAAGTCGAGTTGCTCGCGCTGGCGTTTGCTATCGAGTGAGCCGTTGCGGATGAACTCGACGAGCTTGTCCACGCTCTCGTGGTCGGTGTTGACGTAGGCACCTTGGAAGGCACTGGGGAGAAAGCCTGCCTGCCAGTTTTTGGTGCGGCGGATGGGCATGCCGCCAGGGCACATGGCGATGTAGCCGGGCAGGTTTTGATTCATGGAGCCGAGGCCGTAGGTGATCCAGGAGCCGAGGCTGGGACGATTGAGCCTCGCCTCGCCACAGTTGAGCAAACCGAGCGATGGCTCGTGGTTTGGCAAGTCCGTGTGCATCGAGCGGATGATGCAGAGATCGTCCGCATGCTGCGCGGTCTTGGCGAAGAGCTCGCTGACCTCGATGCCGCTTTTGCCGTATTTTTGAAACGCATACGGTGACTTCAGGCCCGCGCCTGTCGGACGCTCGGTCTTCAACGGCGAGGGAATGGCCTTGCCGTCATATTTATCGAGAGAGGGCTTCGGATCGAAGGTGTCCAGATGCGACGGACCGCCGTTCATGAACAGATGCACCACGCGTTTCGCCCTGGCAGGCAGCGGCGGCTGGCGAGCTGCGAGCGGGTTGAGTGAAATGGATGATGTCTCCGCGAGCAGATCGCCAAGGCCCATGGCACCAAAGCCCATGCCGATGCGGGCGAGTATGTCGCGGCGGGTGAGGTAAGGGATTTGAGTCATGGTTTTAAGGGGAGAGGGACGACAGAGGAATGCGGACAGGGGAATGTTTTTTGGATTTTTATTCCTTTGTCCGCATTCCTTTGTCGTTAATCACTAAACTGGAACTCATTGCCGATGAGGAGCACCTGCGCGAGCTGGGAGAGCGGGGTCTGCGGCGCTGGAGCTGGCGTGGCAGGGGCGCTGTTCACGAAGCGCAGCGCCATCTCGGCCTCGTCCGGTTTTGGGCCGCGCAGCAGCACACGCTGATACAGCGCCTCAAGGGTGCGGGCATCCACGACACCTCCGGTGTTGGCCTGGAGCGTGGCGGCGAGTTTGCCCGACTGCGCCTGGATGAAGGGCGAGTTGATGAGGAACAAGGCCTGCTGCGGCACGGTGGTGACAGAGCGCTGAGGGCTGTGAATGTCAGGATTCGCAAAGTCAAACATGGCGGGCACGCTGGCCTGCACTTCACGGTCGATGAAGAGGTAGAGGCTGCGACGGGTGTCCACCTCCGGAGCGGCGAGTGGTGTGGCGCGTCCACCTGCATTCGCGACATTCAGCGAGCCGCAGACAGCGAGTGTGGAGTCACGCATCTGCTCGTAGTCGAGCCGCAGGCGGTTAAAGCGCGAGAGCAGGGCGTTCTCCGCGTCCTTCACGTCTTTGTCCGGTGTGCTGGCGCAGCTCTGCTGGTAGGTGCGCGAGTTCAGGATGAGGCGTTGCAGCTTCTTCAGGCTCCAACCTTCCTCCATGAAGGTGGCGGCGAGGAAATCGAGCAGTTCCGCCTGTTCGGGCCTCGGCGTCTGCATGCCAAAATCGCTGGGCAGGCTCACCAGAGGCTTGCCAAAGTACAGCATCCACACGCGGTTCACCATCACGCGGGCGGTGAGCGGATTTTCCTTGCTGGTGATGCTCTGTGCCAACTCCAGCCTGCCGCTGCCCTTCGAGAACTTCTGCCCGCCAAACATCGTCAGGAAGCCGCGTGGTGCGAGTGCTCCCTGACGTGCCGGATTGCCACGAATGAAGATGTTCACATCCGCTGGTTGTGGACGATCCTGCATGGTCATGGCGCGAAGAGGTGCGCCGGGATCTTCGACAGCGAGCTTCTTGATCTCATTATCAATCTCCTGCATGCGCAGGCTGTCCTTCACGTTGAAAAACTGGTCGATGCCATCCGCAGGCACCGACATCGGCGACGTGGGAGTTTGCAGTAGTCCGCGCATTTCCAGCCACGGCGGATTCTCCGGCACGAGACCGCTGACGCATGCGAGGAAAGCCTGCTGATAGAACGCGACGACATCGGCGAAGTTCTTCGGTGGCGGTTTAGTGGCCAAAATATCTCGTAGAACTTGATTCGCACCGCTCTCGGGTTTGGCGAGGCGTTGGGCCAGCTCGGGTGCCTTCGCTGCGAATTCAGGCTCCAGTAGCTTGGCAAACTCTGTCCACGCGAGCATGACTGGATGCGGTTGCGGCACCAGCGCGTAGGTCGTGAGGAAGTCGCGCCACTTCGTCGCCACACTCTCGCGAAACATCTCCGTGGCCGCAGTGGCTTTGAATGCGTCCGGCGTCATGGCAGTCGCACGCTGGGCAAAGAGCAGGTAATCGCGCAGTTTGTCCGGCTTGCGCAGCTCACTAAAAACCTCCTCGCGGAACGCCTTCTTTTTCACCTCCCCCGCCGCCACCTTCTGTTTAAACGCCGCCGCTGCCGCAGCATCCGGTGCCTCGCCGATGATCGGAAACTCCGGTGGCACGACGCAACTGTTCATCACGCTGTAGAGCGCATAGTAGTCTGCCGTTGGCACCGGATCATATTTGTGATCATGGCAGCGTGCGCAGGACACGGTGAGACCCATCAAGCCGCGTGAGATTACATCAATACGGTCGTCGATCTGCAAGGTCCCATCGCCCACGAAGCTGTCATTCACGGTGAGAAAACCAAGCGCCGCCAGAGAACCCACTGGCTTGCCGGGAGCCTGCAAATGATCCGCCGCGAGCTGCTCCGTGATGAACTGGTCATAGGGCAGATCATCGTTGAGTGCCTTCACCACCCAGTCGCGATAGGTGTGGGCATTCGGGAGACGATTGTCCGCGCCTGGACCCGCGTAGCCCCAGGTATCCGCGTAGCGTGCCACATCCAGCCACATGCGTCCGATGCGCTCACCATAGCGCGGAGAAGCCAGCAGCTTGTCGATCAACGCCGCCGCCGCATTCGGCAGGCCTCCCGCTGCCGCTTGTTTGAACTGCTCCACGTCCTCGTAGCTCGGCGGTAGCCCCGTGAGGCTCAGATGCAGCCTGCGGCACAGCACCCTCGCATCCGCCGGTGGTGCAAAGTCCAGGCCCGCCTTTGCCAACTTCTCAGCAACCAAGGCATCCACCGAAGTCGGCGTTGCAGGTTTGGCGATGGGCTTGAAGGCCCAATGCTCTTGCCACTTGGGCTTGTTCTGGCCCACCGCCGCCTCCTTCGGCCATGGCAGCCCCATTTTCACCCATTGCACCAGCGCCTCGATCTGCGCCGATGCAAGCTGTGGCTTCTTCGTTGGCATCGGCTCCACACCCGGCGCATGGCGCACCGATTTGATCAGGGAACTCGCCTCAGGATCACCCGCGATGACCACCTTGCCCGCATCCGTGCCACGCAGCACCGCCTCCCTCGAATCCAGCCTCAGCCCGCTCTTCGCCTTCTCAGCGCCATGGCATGAGTAGCAATGCTCCGCGAGCACAGGCCGCACATTCTTCTCAAAAAACACGACCTGCTCTGGGCTGAACACCACCTCCTGCGCCACGACGTTCGTCGTGGCGATGCCAATCAGGGTGAGGATACGAGTGAGGTTCATTTCAGAGGTCTATTCATAAGCCGCCAGATGCAGATGTTTATGTGACAAAACAGTGTTTCGTCAGGAATAGCCTTCAACGGCTCAGCACCTCCACGCGAACATCTCGAAGCGTGAGCCCGAGCCGCCCACGACTGGCTTTCGGCGCAAAGACCTCGGGGTTGAGGTTGAAGTGGACCATGCGGAGATCGGCGGGGTTGCCAGAAACGGCAGAAGTTTCGGGAAACCTAGCTTGCATGGCGTGGATGGCGTTCTTCAACTCAGCAGCGGTCACGCGGACGTCATAGCGCCGATATTCCGCAAACGGCTGCGAGGTAAAAAGAGCCGAATCTTTGGCGGGATGCATCCACTGGCTCTTGTTGTTCAGCGCGGAGTAGAGAATGGGAATCTGCGTGCCGCCCTCCCATCCATCGAAATGCACCGTGTCGGGGAACTGGCTTTCTGGGCGCAGGTCGAAGAGACTGGCGGCGAGCCAAAACTGCTTTTGAGAGAGTGTGTCGAGGAAAAGGAAGTTCACGGTGACGTAGGGCTGCGCTTCTCCATCGCGAGAGGCCGTGGGCACTTTCATCTCGAAGCTCATCGCCAGTTCCGCGCCTTCTTTGGAAAAGGGCATCGGCGCTTTCGCGTAGTCCCACCACCAATACGCTGGTGTGATCGGCAGCAGCGAGCCCAGCGCGGGCCGTGGATGATCCGAATCAATCCAGATGCCGATCTCCCGTCCATGCACCTGCACGGCAGTGTTGTTTTCGTCTGCCATCGGTCCGAATTGAAAGCCTGCGGGCGCTTTCAAACCCGTGAATGCACCCGCATCCCATGCTTGCGACACGATGGGCGTGGTCTTGCCGTAGTTCCCAATGCGTACATAAAATCTATCGCTGTCTGGATGCACCTCACCGATCACGCACGCTGCGGCGGCCTTGGTGTCGCTGATGGCGAGCTGTTTGAAGATGGCTTTGCTGTCACGTGGTGGCGTGGTTTTGGATAGAAACTCCATCAACTGCTTCAAACTCTCCTTCGCCTCGCCGGGCTTCGTGCCATCGGGGACTTTGTTTGAGTCGCCGAGTTCAAAGGTGCCTGCGGGGAGGTTGAAGAAATACCACACAGGTTCGAACTGGATCAGGCGGCAGTTTTTATCGAGAGCACTCTGGGTCCAGGCAATGATCTCCTCCGGCTTCGTGTCCATGTAAGTAAAATTGTGCAGCCAGCTTTGATTTGAGAGGCCGTAGCCTGCGGCTCCGTCTTTGGGGAAGGACTCGACGGCGGTGTGCCAGGTGTTGAGGCGTGGGAGGGAGGCTTCGTTCGGCTCGTTGTTGTTGTAGGTCACGGTGACGACGCCAGGATACAGGCGCAGCAGGGCTTTGACCTGCTCCGTGTAGCGGGGCATCTCCTTGTCCCACGGCGAAAAGGGCATCCAGCCAAAGTCAGCCCACTGCACAAACATGGCGTGCTCTTTGGCGAAACGGATGAAGCCCTCCGCGAGATCGGAGCGAAAGAAGGTGTCGGCGGGCAACTTATCGCCCGGGCGTTTCAGTTCCGGGTTCGTGGTCTTCATCGCCCGGATGCCGTAGTCCTGACCAAAGACTTCCATGAAACGCAATCCGACGAGCGAGGCACCATAAGTGGTCTTCAGCTCGGCAAGCTGCTCCACCGAGATCGACAAGCCGTGGCTGGAATCAAACGGCGCATTCGCAGGACCATTCGCGCCGAGGGTGAAGCTATCCGACGAGATAACATCGAGCACGAAGGGCATTTTATGCGCCACCAGCGTGTCGAGCGCCAGCGTGAGGCGCACTTTGTCTTTGACCATCGGATTGAGCAGCACACTCACGTCGTAGCGCTCCCGCAGCGGCTCCAAGACCTGCACTATTCGCGTGAGTGCCTCCACCTCGCCATTCGCGACAACGCCGTTGCCGAAGCCTTGGTCGATGGAAAAGATGAGATGGGTTTTGGGTAGAGCGGCGAAGACTGGGGAACTAAGGATAACCAGAGCTAGGAGCAGTTTCATTTCAGAAACCTACGCTCTCGATCCATCGGATTCGCAGGCGAATCGTGCAGTTTTCAGCTTCATTCCATCACGACAACATCAACGTCGCCAGAATCTCCTTGCACGCTCAGCCGATTCTCTTCCCATACCCGCATGTCACTCCCCACGCGCTCCAAAGATGATCCCTGGCAGCTCAAGACGGCTCCGGGGACCGCTGAGTTCACCATGCACACGGACACGAACAAGGAAGGCGTGGCCGTGCTCGTCTGCACGGTGGGAAAGACGGTGCTGCACTACGATGCGCGGTGCATCGACGATCTGCACGCCATGCTGAAGAAGCACGGCGACTGGATGGACCTCGGTGGCGCAGATGAACAGAAACCTGCCAAGGAAGGTACCGTAGAGGCCTGGGGTCGCTCGGCAGACAATCCCATCGGCGGCTGGTATGGGCTGAAGAAAGGCCTGCGCGGAAGATTCGGCGTTTATGTCCCGCCACTGATGGAGGTGCTCGGACTTTGCGAACTGGAGCACAACGCGAAGAATAACCGGATGCGGGCGAAGTAGCGTTGTTGTGGATCACTTCGGCTTTGCCCACTCTGGCCGTTCCTCGATCACATAGTCAGTCACGAGATACTCCTGGCCGTTGCGTAGGATGTAGAGCTTCACGGGGTGACCCACGCCATACATGTAGAGCCACTTTTGGAAGTCGGCGACACTGAGGATGCGGTTGTAGGAGAACTGAACGAGGATGTCGCCTTCGCGGATGCCCATTTTTTGCGCGGGGCTGTTGTCCCAGATGTCTTCGATGGCGATGCCGCCGTGATGTTTCTTCGCGGTCGGAAAGAAGCGCTTTTCAGCGTCATTCAGAGGTCGCACGGCAAAGCCGGTCCACGGGGATTTGAGGCTGAGCTTGGTTTTGAGGCTGTCGTAGATGTTAAAGCACAGGTTAATCGGCAGCAGATGGGTCTCGGCGGTGTTTTCGGCATGTCCAGGCTCAGCGGCGGGTTTGAAACCGGTGTAGATGGCGGCCACTTCGCCGCTATCGGCATAGAAGACGGGGCCTCCGATGGATTCGGGTGGGATCGTGAGCTTGGCGCGAAACATCGTGGCAGCGAGGCTGTGCTGGTAGCACTGCTTGGTGTTCAAAGCGGTCACCTGGCCGTCGATGAGCTTCAACGTGCCCTTTTCGAGGGAAACGGCCTGCAAGTCGGCTCCGGGCGCGGGTTCGCGTTTCACGGCGGAACGGACCGGCGTGAAGGTTTCGTCGGTTTGGAGCTTCAGGATGCCCAAATTGATCGTGGGCTCGACGCCGATGATTTCCGCGGCGTAGCGCTTCGAACCTGAAGAGACCTCCAAGCGCTGGAACAACCGCCCGGAGGTCTTTTCGACGAGGTTGTCGTAGTTCGTGAGCACGAAGCCTTCCTTCTCGACGATGAAGCCGAGCCCGCGGGCTTCGAGAGGCTCCTGCATGCTTCCGAAGATGCGCACGACACCGCGATCCGGTGTTTCGGCGATCAAAGAGACACTCAACAGCAAAAGGACGAAGATCGTTTTCATGGAGCAAAGGATTGGTTGAAGGGATTCACCTCGGTGCCGGGTGTGATGCGGATGAAGGCATGCTGCGTGGCGGTGTGGCAGGCATTGCAGGCCTGCACGATGGCGTGGATGCCCTCTCGCATGCGTTTGGCATCCTTCGCCGTCACCGCTTCCTGCATCGGCGCATACGCCGGATGCGCCAAGCGGTCGATCAGCAGCGCGATGGGCAGGTTTTCATACTCGGGGGCTTCCGATTGGATCTTGCGAAGCTGCTCTTGGGACTCGTGCAGGTAAAAAGCAGCCAGTTCCGCGTTTCCCGCATCGGCGGATAAAGCGAGCTTGTGCGTGAGCCGCTGAAGATCGCCCATGAGCAGCGCGAGTTCGGGTGTGGTCGTCGAATCTTCGACCGGGGCGAGCTGCGCTCCGGCCACGGCGGCTAACGCGAGGATTTTCCAGTTCATGCCGGACGCATCCGCATCAGGCCGAAGGCGGACAAGAAACCGTCTGTGACGATTCTGATGCCCGGGCCAGCAGCATTGTGGCAGGCAGCCAGAAGAGCAGGGTCTCAAAGCGTGGCAGCGTGAGCAGGTGAGCCAAGGATTCGCCATCGAAAAGGAGTGCCGTGATGCCAAAGGCGAGCAGCGCCGGCCACCGTGCGTCCCCCTCCCATGCACAGGAGACGGCCCGGCGGGTCACGCGGATCATCACCAGCAGCAGCAAGGCGGCACCGATGAGGCCGCCATGCACATAGGTGGCGAAGAGCGCGCTGTGCAGATGACCTTTGAGTTCCATGAATGATGGATCAAGCCGCTGCTGCCAGCGGGCACGCGTCCCCCACTGGCCGATCCCGATGACGTGGCGCCAGGGTGTGTCGAGACTGCTCCAACCCGCATGGTAGATGGAAAAGCGGCCTTCATAGGACCGTGCGAGCGCTTTTCGGACCGGCCTGGCCACCGCCACCGCCGAGGCGGCCGACTTGGCAGGTGCGGGCGTGAGCAACCCGGTCATCGAGTAGAGTGCAAAGGCGGTCACGAGCACGACCGGTGGCTTCCAGCCCTTGCGCCAACCACGCAGCAGCAGCAGAACCGCATGCGCGGCGAGCAGCGCCAGCATGGTGCTACGGCTGCCGGAGCAAAACGCGGCAGTGGTCAGCACGAGCGCGGAGGCGGCTGTCCAGCGCGTGATTGGTAGTACGCAGAGCCACATCGCGGCGAAGCCGAAGATGAGGCCGGTGCAGACCGCGTTGAGCCCGCCATACACCAGCAGATTTTCCAGCCGGTAGTCCACGAAGTTCACGCCATGACGATGGAGGTGCCATCCCAATGAAATCAGCGCAGCCAGCGCCGAGAGATGGCCGTTCCACCTTCCGCAGCGATCCAGCGATTTGTGCACCTGGCATAGCAAAACGAGGACGAGAACCAACAAGGCCACACTGAGGATGCCAAAGGCCGATTCTGCACCGCTACTAAAAAGCGAGCGCAGCGCCATCCAGCCAAGAAAGAGCCACTCAGGAGCGAACGAAGCCATGGGTGGCAGACGCAGCCCACGCAGGATAAACAAAGCACCGAAAACGAGCCAGCCGACGTGATACCACACATTCGGGAGCACCGCATGACCCGCGATGAAACCTATGACGACCACGAGCCGCCGTGTGTCCGGAGTGAGTAGCTTGTGTGGGATGGTGGATGATGTGATGATGCGGCTGCGCATGCCAGTTCATCGCACGATTGGCAAGCTTCAACACAACGCATGCCAGAGTTACGGGTGCTTATGTGACAATAAACTCACTGCCGAAAACGTCGCGATGCACGGAGCGACGTTGGCGCAATTGAAGCTACTTCATGCGGCGAACTTAACCCCCTCAGGTTCGTCATGCTCCCAATTCCCCACTCCGTTGCCACCAACGTCTTCGTTCGCGCGGTCGCGATCTATGTGTGCGGCTTTCTCTTCTTCCTCCTGATGTGCGCTATGGCATCAGCTCAGTCCTACACCTCAACCAGCGCCACGACGGCCTGGAATGCGGGGCGCTGGAACAACTCCGCCGACGCCGCGCCTTACACAGGCACCTACACCGCAAACAATGCGGTTTCGTTCACTTCGGGCACTTACTCTTTCGCGGGAATGGGAGCCGCGATTAATGTAGGCAACGTCACTGTCGCCAGCGGGGTGACGGTGAACTTCGCCTCCATTGGGAGCACCTTTGCCACGGGTGGCAATGTGCGGACGTTCAACATCGGCAGCGGTGGTTTGTTTGATTTTCAAGGTCAGGCCTTCTCCACAGCCGCAGGAACGGGTTTTATTAAAAGTGGAGATGGAGTGCTCGCGTTGAGTGGCAGCGCTTACACAGGCGGATTCACTTTGAACGCAGGAACAGTCATCCTGCGTGGTGTGAATGCGATGGGCGCTGGTGGCGCTTTGACTCTCAACGGCGGAACCGTTGCAGGAAGCGGGAACCGGGATCTCACCGGTAAATACACCAGCGGCATCACCATCGGTGGCAATGTGCAGTTTGGCGAGATGAGCACGAATGTCGCCCTGGCGAGCGGCACGGCGAACCTTACCTTTACAAACAACATGGCGCTGGGGGCTGCCACACGCACGCTCACACTTGGCAACAGCGGCACCATGACCCTTGGCGGAGTCATCAGCAACACCAGTGGTGGCATCACCTTCGCAGCGACAGCAGGAGGCACGGGACGCTTTGATGTGACGAACGCAGCGAACACCTTCACGGGCGACCTCACCTTCACGGGTGGCGAAGTGCGATTCACCGCCGATGGCAGCCTGGGGAACGCGGCGAATGACATCATCATCGACGGCGGACGCTTTGCGACGCTCAGCGGTGCCAGCTACACGCTCGGCGCAGGACGCCAGATTTTCGTGGGAGACGCCGCAGGAACCTCGATCAGCACGCCTGGCGCTGGAGTGCTCACCTATAACGATGCCATTGCCAATAAGAGCGGTGAAACCGGCGCATGGGCCAAACAGGGTGGTGGCACGCTGGCTTTGGGCGGTGTGAGCACTTACACGGGTGACACCGCGATCAACAACGGCACTGTGCAGCTCACGACGGGCAATGACCGCCTGCCCACGACCACGACGGTTAGCCTTGGACAAGCGGCGAGCGCCAACCTTGGCATTCTCGACCTCAATGGGCGTAACCAGCAGATCGCCGGGTTGAACTCCGTCACCGGAACGAATGCCACGGCCACCAACAATACCGTCACGTCCTCCACGGCTGCCACATTAACCCTCGGCGGTAGTGGAAGCTACAGCTATGGCGATGGCACGGATGCAAACTCCGGCGTCATCACTGGATCAATCACCTTGGTCAAGAGCGGCGGCGGAACGCAAACCTTTGGTGAGGCCAACACCTACACTGGCAAGACCAGCATCACGGGCGGATTTATCGCCGGAAGCGGCGAGAGCGTCTTTGGAACCAATCCGGGCAGCTTCACGGCGGATCAGATCACGCTCAATGGTGGTGGCGTCAAAGCTACCGGCAACATCTCTTTCAACAGCAACCGTGGCATCACGCTCGGCGCCGGTGGCGGCACGTTGGATACCAATGGAAACTCCATCAGCCTCACCAATGAGGTCACCGGCAGCGGTCTGCTCACGAAACAGGGCGCTGGCACGCTCACGCTGAACTCGGCCAACACACACAGCGGCGGGGTCACGGTGACAGCGGGCACGGTCGCAGTGAAAAACACC
>JBEIGR010000105.1:0-12203 GCA_040381795.1 Verrucomicrobiaceae bacterium
CCGGGCATGATCATCGACGAGAGCGATGGCTCGCTCGATGATCTGCCGCGGGCGCTGGAGCTGGGCTATCGCGGCACGAGCCACAAGAATTGCAAAGGCATCGTGAAGGGCCTGGCGAATGCGGCGCTGCTGCGCACGCGGGCGGATTCGATCCTGAGCGGCGAAGACCTGTGCAGTATCGGCCCGGTGGCGATGCTGCAAGACGTGGCAGTGCAGGCGGCGCTGGGTGTTTCGCATGTGGAGCGGAATGGTCATCACTATCTCCGAGGGCTGAGCGTGTATCCAGGGGCCTTGCAGCGGGATGTGTTGAAGGCGCACGCCGGTTTTTATGAGCGTCACGCGGAGGGTTTTCCGATGCTGCGGATCGAAAAGGGTCAGATGGATCTCACGAGCGTGAACGCCGCCCCCTTTGGCTGCGGCGCTGTTTTGAGCATGGAGCCGTATGAGGCGCTGGATGCGTGGATCAAGCGGGGTGGGCTTGGGGAGTTGTGAGAGGGGAAGAGTCAAAAAGGTCAAGGCAGTCAAGAAGCGGCGCTTTGACGACTTGACGAACTTGACCGGCGAAGCCTTGACCTTGCCTGAAGCCCGTGACACGGCCAGATCCTCGCTATCGTCTTCCCACATGAAAATCTCCCCCGCGCTGCTGCTGCTCGTTTTGATCCTCTTCGGAGGTGTGGTGGCATTTTTTCTGAGTGGTGAGAAGGCTGCGACAAAGGCTGAAGTGTCGCTTTTGAGTGATCGGGCGCAGGGGACGGAGACGGTGGAGGATTTGAAGAAGCAGATCGATCTGCTTTTGGGCCAGAACGAGTATCTGCAAGGCCAGGTGCAGGTGCTGCAGGATGAGAATGCCCAGCTCATTCAGAAACTGGGCACGCTCGGGATGAAAGGCGGCGCTCCAGCCACGATGCCAGCGGATGATGGCATCGCGCCGGACTTTGTGGGCATGGGCGTGGACATGATGAAATTCCGCCAGATCAAGGCGCTGCCGCTGGTGACCTCGCCTGCGACGGAGGCTGAGGTGGAAAAGGTAGTGCTGGCTTGGCTGAAGCGTCTTCAACCCGGGGATGAAGCGCAGAGGCAGGCTCGGGCGCTGGCGGCGCTGGGCTGGATTCCGCAGGAGATCGATCCGCTGCCGCTGCGGGCGAAGCTGCTCACGCGGCAGCTCGGTGGCTGGTATGATGCGGAGAACGACACGATGCTCACCGTCGATCCATTGAGTGATCCGCCGCCTTCATCGAAGCCGGATGAGCCGCTGGCGGTGGCCTTTGGACAGCTCCTGCGTGAGTATGAGCCGATTCTTTTCCAGCCTCAGCACGGCAGCCTGTCGATGGATCAGCGGGCGGCCCGCGAGAGCCTGCTGGCGGGCGATGCGGGCCTGACGCGCTTCCTTTTCTCGATCCAAAATCCGAAGGCAGAGCCGAAGAATGGCATTCCGGCCGAGGATCCCGATCATCCGCTGAATCAGGTGCCGATGCCGGTCTTCCTGCGAGAGATGGCGATGTTTCCTTTCATGCGCGGCTTTGAGTTTGCACAGGCTTTGCACAGCGCGGGCGAGTTTGCCCAGCTCAACGCCGCCTACAGCCGCCCGCCGGTGAGCACAGCGGAGGTGATCGAGCCGGAGCGGTATCTCGATGCCGCCACCCGCGATGCGAAGGTGGAGGTGAGTTTCCCATCGGTGGCGTGGAATGGTGTGGAGCCGTTTTGGGATGATCAGCTCGGTAAATTTGCCTGCGTCACCGCTTTGCGAGCTCACAACGAGGATACCCAGGCAGCAGAAGGCGCTCGCGGATTGCTGGCGGATCGTTTGCTGGCCTGGCAGGCTGGTGTGGAGGCCAAACGCCATCACGCGGCCTGGCAGACGCTGTTTCAGGATGCGGAGGCGGCGCAGGCTTTTGTGAAAGCGATGACAAAGGCGCTGGTGGAGCGTTACGGCCTGGAAAAAGCCCCGGAGCCCGTGGCCGGTGCCATCTCTTTCGCAGCGCAAGACCGCTTTGTGATGCTGAAGCTCAATCGCAGCGGCCAAGGGGCGCTGCTGCTCGATACGGCCAGCGAGGTGGCACGGACAGAACTGGCCGCATTGCTCGAAGGAGGCGCGAAATGACGGCCAAGCGCGTGCTTTATGCCGGCCGCGTGCAGGGCGTGGGTTTTCGCTTCAGTTCGAAGCAGATCGCCCGCGGCTTTGACGTGTGCGGCTGGGTGAAAAACTTGCCGGATGGCCGTGTGGAGCTGCATGCCCAGGCATGGGAGCCGGAGGAGCTGGATGCCTTCCTCGCAAGCATTCAGCATAGCAATCTAGGCTCTCACATCAAGGAAGCAGCCGTGCGTGGGATCGCCGTGGAGGCAGGGCTGCGCGGATTTGAGATCGTGCGGTGACGATCACGCCGCCAGCAGCCGCTCACGACCTGCCTGGGCGAGTTTCCGGGCGAGACCGGGCACATAACGGGCCATCTCGTAGGCGAGGACTTCCAGTTGCGTTTCATTCACCGGCTCATTGCGGGTGGGGCGCTCGGTCATCTTCACCTCGGCGATGACTCCGAAGATGCTGGCGTTGGCTTGAAGTTCGAGTTGCGCAGGCATGGCGTGAGGTGATTAGATGTCAGTTATTGGCGAGCACGAGCTTGCCTTCGTTCATGATCCATTTGCGGCGGTCCAAAGCGCCGCCATTCAGCATGTTTTCGATCGCCCCATTCACAATCATACGCACAGCCTCGGAAGGGCTGCTGCCGAACGTGCCTTTCAAGGTCAGGTCATCGAGGTACTGCCTGATCTGCGGCGTAAACGCCACCGTCAGGGAGGAGGACTCGAAGTTGTTAGAAGGGCGTGCCATCGATTAAAACCGAATAATAACCCCATTTTAATTCGAGCTTGGCCTGATGGTCAAGTTTGGATCCCATACTTTTGGGGTTTTTATGCCGTTAAAACCCCTCTTTTTATTAAGTTTGGTTAAACAACTCGCTTCTAACGATGGAAATCGCCCCCTCGCGGCGTTCTTGGCAGCCCTTTTCCAACCATGAAACGTCTCCTTCTCGCCTCCGCCGCCTCTGTGGCTGTCTTTGCCGCCGGTTTCACCTCGCTCAATGCCCTCGCCGCTGAAGGTGAATGGCAAAACTGGTTCGCCGATGGCACGCTGGGCGGTGGCCAGATCATTAGCGGCACCGCTTCCTACAAGGTTGAGGACGGCGTGCTCGTGGGCACCACGGTGGATGGCAGCCCAAATACCTTCTTGGCCATCGGGCCGTTCAAGGACTTCGAGCTCGAATTTGAAGTGAATGTGGATGACGAACTGAATTCCGGCGTACAAGTGCGCAGCCACATCGCCAAAGAAGGCGATCCAGCCCCGGAAGGCAGCAAAGGCGGCAAACCACTGCCTGCAGGCCGCCTTTTTGGACCTCAGTGCGAGATCGCCGTGAACGGCACCGCCGGTGATTTTTATGACGAAGCCCGCCGTGGCACCTGGTGGAGCATTTTGACGAAAACCGAGGCCGTGCGCACGGACGCCGCCAAAGCCGCCTTCAAGAAGGGCGAATGGAACCACTACCGCATCGTGGTGAAGGGCGATCACTACCAGAGTTTCGTCAATGGCGTGGCGACGGCTGATTTCACCCAGCCAGGTGACCCTGAGGGCCACATCGGCTTCCAGGTGCATGGCATTAAAAAGGGCAGCGGCCCCTACACCGTGCGCTGGAGGAAGGTGAAGTTCCGCGAGACGAAGTGAGGCACCCCGTGGAAGCGGAATTGGTTGTGCTCAATTGACCATCAAGCTGCCTTTGATCTTGCCACGGGCGGCGAGGGCGTTAGTGTCGGCCCCGCCAGTCGCAACTAACTCTCCCGTCACATGCCCAAACGCAAACCGACCGCCAAAAAGGCCGCCGCTCCCGCCGCAAAGTCCGCCCCCAAGTCTGGAGCACCCGCTGCCTCAAATTTCGACCTCGCCCACATCCGCGAAATCGTCGGCCTCATGGCTGACAATGATCTGTCCTACTTCCACTTCGAGCAGAAGGAATCGAAGCTCGAAATCCGCCGTGGCTCCGACTTCGCCGCCGCAGGCGATCTCCTGAAGCATCTCCCCGTTTCTGCCCCTGCAGCCGCCCCGGTGGCCGTGGCAGCCCCGGCTCCCGTCGCCGCTGCCCCTGTAGCGGCACCTGCGGCACAAGCTGCTCCCGCCGCGGCTTCTCCGGTCGGCCCCACGATCAATTCGCCCATGGTCGGCACCTTCTACCGCTCCGCCGGTCCAGGAGAGAAGTCCTTCGCGAACGTGGGCGACCAAGTAGATGAAAACACCACCGTCTGCATCATCGAGGCCATGAAAGTCATGAACGAGATCAAGGCCGAGGCCCGTGGCACCATCGCCCGCATCCTCGCTGAGGACGGCAAGCCCGTTCAATACGGCCAGCCACTCTTTGAGTTGAAGGCATAGGGCAAAGGGCGAAGAGCCAAGAGTCCCTGACCCCGTTCTTTGCCAGTTCGCACCTTTTCGCCTTCGCTTTTTGCCCCTCCGCTCTACGCCCTCAGCCCTCTGCCCTCCGCTCTGATGTTCAAAAAAGTCCTCGTCGCCAATCGTGGTGAAATCGCCCTTCGTGTCATCCGCGCCTGTAAAGAACTCGATGTCAAAACCGTCGCCGTGTATTCGGAGGCCGATGTCGATTCCATGCACGTCCACCTCGCCGACGAGGCCATCTGCATCGGCCCCGGCCCCAGCACCGAGAGCTACCTCAAAATTTCCCGCATCATCTCCGCCGCCGAAATCGCCAATGTGGACGCCATCCACCCTGGTTACGGCTTCCTCTCCGAGAAAGAGGAGTTCGCGGAAATCTGTGAGAAGTGCAAAATCAAGTTCATCGGGCCCTCCGCCAAGGTCATCTCGATGATGGGTGACAAAAACGTCGCCCGTGACACCGCCCGCAAGGCCGGCGTGCCCATCACCCCCGGCTCCGATGGCATCATCACCAGCGAGGAAGAAGCCCTCGCCTGGGCGCGGAAGATTGGCTACCCCGTCATGATCAAAGCCACCGCCGGTGGTGGAGGCCGTGGCATGCGCCCCGTGCTCAATGAAGCCACGCTCATCTCCAGCTTCCAGGCCGCCTCCATGGAGGCCCTGAAGTGCTTTGGTGACGGCTCCATGTACATGGAAAAGCTCGTCGATAAGCCTCACCATATCGAATTCCAAATCGTCGCCGATTCCCACGGCAACGTCGTCCACCTAGGCGAGCGCGATTGCTCCATGCAGCGCCGCAATCAGAAGATCATCGAAGAGTGCCCCTCGCCGAAATTGCCTGAAAAGCTCCGCAAACGGATGGGCGATGCCGCCGTGAAGCTCTGCAAAGAAATCGGCTACGAGAACTGCGGCACCATTGAGTTCCTCGTCGATAATGCCTGCGAGAACTACTACTTCATGGAGATGAACACTCGCATTCAGGTGGAGCATCCCATCACCGAGGAAGTGTATGGCTGCGATCTCATCAAGGAGCAGATCCGCATCGCCGCTGGCCTCCCGCTCTCCGAACACGTCAGAGACGCCAAACCTCGTGGCCATTCCATCGAGTGCCGCATCAATGCTGAGGATCCTTACCGCAATTTCGCGCCCAGCCCCGGCAAGATCAATCTCTGGTACACCTCCGGTGGCCGCGGTGTCCGCGTCGATACCCACGTCTATGCCGGTTACACCGTGCCGCCGTATTACGATTCGATGATCGCCAAGCTCATCGTCACCGGTGCCACGCGTGACATCGCCATCCGCCGCATGCGCCGCGCCTTGGGTGAATTCACCGTCGAAGGCATCAAGACCACCATCCCGCTTCAGAGCAAGGTGCTCACCACCTCCGACTTCCAAAACGGCAACTACGACATCTCTTGGCTCGAGAATTTCCTCCGCCAGGAAGGCCTCAAAGCCTGATCGCAGGGCGCGGCCTCGGTCTGCGACGCACACTCGTTTTACTTCAACAATCAGCAATCGTTACTCGGCAATCGTCATTCCGAGCTAACGGAACGCTTCAACTGCTCTTGAATGAACTCGAAGGCTGCCTGTTGAAGTTTCAAACAGAGACGCCAGCCAAGAAACAGCTCCCTTGCTCGAGCTGAATCGTCTCTTGACGCTCGCGTGCCTTTTCCCACACACTCGCGTCCTCGCATGAAATTCCACTCCCGCTCCTCCGTCGCCTTGCTGATGTGCCTCGCCGCGTTCGCCAGTGCTCCCGCTCAACAACCTGCACCGACCACACCTCCCGCAGCCAGCACCACGCAGGCTCCCGATCAGGAGGAGCTGAAGCGCCGCCTCAAAGAGCGCATGGAGCAGGTCGAAAAGTATGGCTGGTCGCGTCAGGGCACCGGGAAGCTCGGCAACCGCGCCGAGATCGTCATTCCCAAAGACTGGCGCTTCACCGATGGCAATGGCACCCGCCAGCTCATGGTCCTCTACGGAAATCCCGCCACAGATCGCGAACTCGGCACACTGGCCCAGGAAGGCATCGGCGATCCTCCATGGATCATTTTCGAGTTCGATGAGTCCGGCTACGTCAAAGACGACGACAAGGACGAGCTGAATGCCGATGACCTGCTCGCCTCTCTCCAAGAAGGTCAGAAGGCCGGGAATGAATACCGCCGCAAGAATGGTATGGACGAGCTGGAGATCCTCGGCTGGGCCGTCCCGCCACGTTACAACGAAAAGACTCACAACCTCGAATGGGCCACCAAGCTCCACAGCATCGGTTCGCCCGCCGATGAGATCTCGATCAATTTCAACACCCGCCTTCTGGGCCGCGAAGGCGTCATGGAGGTCACGCTCGTGTGTGAGCCTGACGAACTCACCGCCATGATCGCCGAGCAGGAAAAGATCCTCACCGGCTTCTCCTACATCGAAGGTCAGCGATACGCCGAATATCGTGCGGGTGACAAGATCGCCGAATACGGCCTCACCGGCCTCGTTGCGGGTGGCGCGGCCTTTGCCCTCGCGAAATCCGGCTTCTTCACGAAGTTCGCCAAACCGCTCATCATTGGAGCCATCGCCCTGCTCGCCGCCGTCAAAAAATTCTTCGGCAAGCTCTTCGGCGCTCGCCAGCAGGACTGATCCGCCTTCATGACCGACGGCCAGACGCTCCTCGCGGTTTTTGCCGCGTTTTACCTCATGGAATGCCTGTGGGTCGTGCCTTCGCAGGCATGGCTGGCCGTGGGTCGTGAGCGCATCACACGCTTTCTCCGGCCGTGGGATCGCTTCCACATCGCCGGAGGTTCGCCGGTGCTTTTGCATCTCATTCCGGCGCCTCAGGTGCCATCGATGCCTTGGCTGCTCGTCGCCGAGGCCTCGCACCTCGAACTGCATCGCGATGACGGCACACGCGAGAGCCTCGACTGGTCACAAATCGAGCCATCGGCTTCCGAAAAAACGCTGCGGCTCGATGCCAGCCGCTCGCTACGCCTGCCAAGCGCTCCCGATGCCACCGCCTGGGCCGCGCTCATCACCGCGTGGAAGGCGCTGCCCCCCGAGCAGCGCCGCGCCGCCTTCCTCAAGCATGCGCGGCAAACACTCAGCGCCACCGAAGCCGCCGCGCAAAGCGCCCTCGCTGGCAAAACGAGAACCCTAGCCCAGCAAGGCAGCTTCATCCTCTGGTGGTGCTTCCTCGTGCTCGCACCCGCCTACCACTTCCTCGGGGATTCCACCCGCTTCCTCATCCTGCTAGCCGCGCTGCCGCTGCTCACCTTCACGCAGGCCTTCCTCTTCCTTCGTTTCATCAAAACACACCACCTCAACGTCTCGCACCGCTTCTGGCGGGCGCTTGGCATGGCTCTCCTGCCTCATCTCGCCGCACGCGCCATTGATTTCATCAACGATGCCCTGCCAAGAAAGGTGCTGTTGCATCCGCTCGCCTGGTTCGAGCAGCCTTCCAAAGGCATCTGGCTCCAAAACGCCCGCACCTTCTGGCGACGTTCCAAATACCGCCCCGGCTGGAAGACCGCCACCGAGCTTCCCGCTGAGGCCCAGGCCCTCGAAACCTTCTTCAAAGCCGAAGACCTTCCCGTGGAAGATTATGATCCCACCCCCGCTCTCCAATCTCCCGCCACCGCGTGGTGTCCCTGCTGCCACGCCAGCTTTGTGAAGACCGATCTGCTCTGCCAAGACTGCGGCGGCGTGGAGTTGAAGGTGATGACCCCCTCCTCACCGCGATGAAAAACTTCCGCTGGACCATCTGCGGCCTGCTGTTTGCGGCCACCACGATCAACTACATCGACCGCGCCGTGCTCGGCGTGCTCGAGCCGGAGCTCAAGAAGGTCATCCAGTGGACCGATACCGAGTATGGCGACATCAACGCCGCCTTCAGCTTCTCCTACGCCCTCGGCTTCTTGATCGTCGGCCGCTTCATCGACCGCGTGGGCGTGCGTTTTGGCTACGCCTCCTCGCTCATCTTTTGGAGCCTCGCCGCCGCCGCGCATGCGCTGGCCGCCACGCCGCTTGGATTTGGCATCGCACGCTTCTTGCTCGGCCTTGGCGAGGCGGGCAATTTCCCTGCCGCCGTCAAAACCACCGCCGAATGGTTCCCGCAACGCGAGCGTGCCTTCGCCACCGGCATCTTCAATGCTGGCTCCAATGTCGGAGCCTTCCTCGCGCCGTTGCTCGTGCCCTGGCTCGCTTTGGCGTATGGCTGGCAGGCCGCGTTTCTCTTCACTGGCATCGCCGGGTTGCTGTGGGTTGTCTTTTGGCTGCCGATCTACCGCGAACCTGAAAACCATCCGCGAGTAACCCCTGCCGAACTCGCCCACATCCGCAGCGATGGTGATGAAAACACCAAGCGAGTCCCCTGGCTGCCGCTTTTGAGTCACCGACAGACCTGGGCCTTCGCCATGGGCAAATTCCTCACCGATCCGGTGTGGTGGTTTTACCTCTTTTGGAGCGGCAAATTCTTCGCTGAGCGCTTCGGCGTCAGCATCAAGACCATCGGAGCCCCGCTCATCACCATCTATGTCCTCGCCGATTTCGGCAGCGTCGCCGGAGGCTGGTTTTCATCCTTCCTGCTGAAGCGCGGCTGGACCGCCAATGCCGCACGAAAGCTCACCATGCTGCTTTGCGCCCTCTGCGTGCTTCCCGTGGCCTACGCCCCGGTCACGGACAATCTCTGGACCGCCGTCCTGCTCATCTCCCTCGCCGCCGCCGCGCATCAGGGCTTCTCCGCGAACCTCTTCACCCTCACTTCCGACCTCTTCCCGCGTCGCGCCGTCGGATCCGTCGTCGGCATCGGCGGCATGGCCGGAGCCATCGGTGGCATCCTCATGCAGTCCGCCTCCGGCCGCATCAAAGAAGCCACCGGCAGCTACCTCGTTATGTTCATTATCGCCGGCCTCGTCTATTTCCTCGGCCTCGCCGCCATCCATCTGCTGGCTCCGAAGCTGAAACGGGCCGAAATTGGCTAAAAATAGTCTCGATACTCTGGCCGGTTTTCGGCTATGAACGGAGTGGCGAAATGACCTCTCCCGAATCATCCGCTCCGAGTGCGAACACCTTCCCACCTACGATGTGGAGCATGGTGCGCCTCGCCGTCGCCAAAGGCCAGCCGGGGGCTGACCGGGCTCTCAATGACCTCTGCCGCCAGTATGAGCGTCCCATCATGGTCTTCATCCTGCGCAAAGGTCATCCACCCGATGTGGCTGAAGACCTCAAACAAGCCTTCTTCGAGCATCTGCTCGCCAAAAATGCCTTTGCGAACGCCTCCAGCCTCAAAGTGAAGCTGCGGGCCTTTTTGATCACCAAGCTGCAATCCTTCCTCATCGACCATCATCGTCACGGCAACGCCGAAAAACGCGGCGGCGGAAAGGTAGCCGCCATGGCCGATCTCAGTGAGACGCAGGCCCTTCTCGCCGAGCCGGTGGACGACAGGACACCCGTCATCGCCTTCCAACGTCAGTGGATGGAAACCATCGCCGCGAATGCGATGAAGGATCTGCGAGAGGATTACAGCAAGCGAGGCCACGCCGCGCTTTTCACGGCGCTGGCCCCTTTCATCACCGGCAAAGGCGATACCAGCCTCGCCGAACTCTCTGCAAAGCTCGACCGCCCCGAAGGCACGCTCAAGAGCGACATCTCCCGCCTCCGCGCCCGCTGCCAGAACCTCATCCGCGAGCAAATCGCCGCCACGCTGGATAATCCCACGCCTGAAGCCATCACCGCCGAGCTGCGTGAGCTGATGGCGGCCCGCATGCATTGACGATCATGGCCTCTGAAAACCCATCTCCCGGATTTAATCCCGCACAGTGGCCGCCGCCCGAGCCACAGGAGCTTCAGGCCATGCTGCCGAAGTATCAGGTGAGCACGCTCATCGGCCGCGGTGGCATGGGTGCGGTTTATTTGGGCCGTCAGGATGCCCTCGACCGCCCCGTGGCGATCAAAATCCTGCCACCGGGCCTGGAGCAGATCGATCCGGCCTATGGAGCACGCTTTCGGCAGGAGGCCATGTCCTTGGCCAAGCTGAATCATCCCGGCATCGTGGCCGTGTATGACTTTGGCCGCACGGAGCAGGGGCTGTGGTACATCGTGATGGAATACGTCGATGGCACCGATGTGGGCCGGATGCTGGAGCAGCAGGGCCGCGTGAGATCCAAAGACGCCATGGCCATCACCGCGCATGTTTGCGATGCCCTGGCCTATGCGCACGCACGCGGCATCATTCACCGTGACATCAAGCCAGCGAACATTCTCATCGGCACCAACGGCGTGGTGAAGGTGGCGGACTTTGGTCTGGCAAAGACATGGCAGGCCGGAGCCAGCAGCCTCACCATCAGCGGTCACGCCATGGGCACGCCGCACTACATCGCCCCCGAGGCGCTGACGGCGGAGGGAACTGTCGATGCTCGTGCGGATGTGTATGCGCTGGGCGTGATGCTTTACCACATGCTCACCGGGGACTTGCCGCGAGGCTTGTTCGAACCTGCCTCTCATAAGATCAAAGGCCTCGACCAGCGCTTCGATCCCATCATCACCCAGGCGCTCAAGAACGATCCAGCCCAGCGCTACCAGGGTGTGGAGGCCATGCGGCGTGATCTCGATGCCCTGCTCACCCGCCCCGTGGTGAAGGTCGATCCCGCTGCCGCACAAGCCCCGGCCGCGCTGAACACCGTGCCGCAGCCTCGGAGGCAAGCGCCACCTGCTCCGCGGCCAAAAACTCAGCTGCAAGTGCGACAGTCGGTCGACTGGGGCTTCTGGCTGCCGGCCGGTGGCATGGCGTTTGCACTCGCTGCCTTCTTTGTTTGGAAGAACCTTCCGCAGTCAGAGAAAACGGTTCAGCCCCTCGAAGGCGCGGCCATGAAGGCCATCCAAATCACTGAACCGCGATTCACCACGCCCGTCGATATGAGTTCAGTCTTCAACGAAGAGATGGATCACCTCCGGGTGCATCCGGCGGGAGAAGTCCAATTTGGGAAACCTGAGAGAGACTTTGTTTTCCCCACCCCGGCGAAAGGTTTCATGACGGAGAACCACTGGAGGCGGCAGGCACCGCAGTCAGCCCATCTAGAGACCCATATCCCACAGCCGCGTCGAATTTACGCGGTGCTCACAGGTTCGGCTGCGGGTGATCCCACCTACCACGGCAAGCAGGTGGGGCTGATCATCCTGCACTTTGCGGACGGCACCCAGTTTGAGGCAGAGATCAAAGCGGGCATGACACTTCGAGCAGAAACTTGGGGCTATGATGATGCGAATAATCCTCAGGGCTCCGTCACAGACGGCCCTGTCACCTGGAGCAATGTCCTGGCCGAAACTCAAAATCGTGGGCGTCCTGCCAAAGGCTTTTTGGACATGCTGGAAATCAGACTTCCTGCCGAGAAAGCAGCCACACCCCTGACCGGAATCACGATCAAGGATACATCGCGGGAAACCCTCAACACCTTTGAACCTGGCTTTTGCATCTATGCCATCAGCGTAGGGCACGGCCTGTAACCCGGCGCACCTCCATTTTTTGCCTTTGCTTCCCCGATTTCGCAACCCGCCCGCGCCGTTTCCGAATCAGCTCTTGTCCACTCGCACCTCCCCATGACTCCTGAAGACACGCCGCCCTCCTCTGACCCACTTTTTGGCAATGCCGCCAGCGATCTCATGCGCGAAGCCGCCGGCACGGAGGGGAAGCCGCCCTCTGATCCGCGCTACTGGCAGCCGCCCACGCCGGAGGAGCTTCAGTCGCGGCTCACAGGCTATGTGATCGAGGCTTTTCTCGCCCGTGGCG